>CAYVDH010000093.1:0-13503 GCA_964450355.1 uncultured Flavobacteriaceae bacterium | reverse complement strand
CACAAATCGAAAAAATGGATTGTACCTTGCGATTTCATTCAATTTTTACTATTTAATTTTTCAATAATTTGTAATTTTCTACTAAGCCATTGTTAAAAATTGAGATGGTGTAAACTCCATTACTTAATGTACTTAAATCTATCAATGATTTTGAAGAAGTAACAATTCTTTTTAACACTGTTTTACCCATCATGTCGATGATATCAATTTCAACTTGTTCTCCTTCATCAATATCAAGTTCAAGGGTTATTTCATCACTAAATGGATTGGGATAAACATTGATTTCAGAGTTATTGATACCAAAAGTTACTAATTGGATGTTGGTTGTTTTAATGACACCATTTTGATCCACTTGCTTTATTCTGTAGTAAGCTTTTGGTGTACCAATTGAAATGGAATAATCCATGTATTGGTAATTGCCTGAATTTGTTCCATTGGCATTTACATTTGCAATTTTTATAAAATTGATGCCATCTAAACTGCGTTCTACTATATAGTAATTGGTTTTTACTTCACTTGCAGTTTGCCATTTTAAAAGAGCGGAGGTTTGGTCAATTCCTTTGGCAGTAAAGCTTAAAAACTCCAATGGTAATGGAACAGCCGGCATTAAACTTGCTCCTCCACCTCCTCCTGAGAAACTGCTTACTAAAAACTCTGCACAATGATTACCACCTATGCTGTTATAACTCCATTTGGTTAGGCTTGGTATGGCGGCATTAGTGTAAATAGTTCCAACAGCTCCAGTTGCATGTGGGTCATCAAATCCATTGCTACTTAGTTTATACATTTCTAAATGAGATGGCGAGGTAATGGTATTATTGCCCAAGGCTACCAATCGTAATCTAACAGAATCATATTCTAATTGGGTAAAGAAATATTTTACTTTTACCGAACTGCTTGGTTGTGTAGTTGCTGTAACATCCCATTTGCGATTAAATATGGCTGCTCCATCTGTATGAGAAATGATACCACCACTATCAGACCATGCAATGGTAGTAGGAGTGCCAATTTGTAATTTAACACCATTACTTGGTATTACTGCTCCAGAACTTGTTAGGTCTAATGCTAAGAGCAATTTTCCAGTTGAATCGCAATAACAAGTGTAACCACTATCTACATTGGTTGTAGATGATGTAAAAATTCCTGAATTATTAGGAATTGGGGAAGTTAATTTACATTCATTACATTGTAAATCAAAAACTCTAAAATTTCCCGATAAATCTGATGGAGATGTACTTCCGCCTTTGTTATTTGGAGCTCCTATTAAAAGCCTTGTTCCATCTATACTTAACTTTACTGCAGATCCAGATTTGTCACCTGTAGTTTCACCATTAATATAAGTTCCTATGGCTACCCAATTAGAGCTAGAATTCTGAAATACACTGGTACTGCCTTTTAAAGTTCCTCCGTTATTACTATGTGGTGAACCAATCGCAACTATATTGCCTGTACCATTTAAAGAAATTGAATAACCAAAGCTATCTCTAACATTCTGACCTAATAAATCAGTTCCTATTTGTGACCAACTGGAGCCGTTATATTTATATACTCTTGCTTTTCCTCTAAAGGTATCTACACTATTGCCAGCAATTCCTAAACCTAATACAGTTCCATCATTGTTTATTGAAATACTTCGCCCAACTTCTTCATCACTATTTAATCCATCAATATCACTTCCTAGCAATGTCCAAGTTCCACTAATCCATTTATAAACGCGCACTTGCCCACTATTTGAAGCTGCATCATCATTCTTAGGTGCACCAATGGCTACTACATTCCCATCAAAATTTAATGCCACCGTAGTACCCGATAAATCACTGTTATTTTCACCAATGATATCTGCACCTAGTTGTGCCCAAACATTGTTATTGTTTTTAAAAATTCGAACATAGCCTTTATCCAATGCCCCACCATAAGAAGAACCGACTGCCATAATTTGACCATCAGCACTTAGAGATACAGAATTTCCAAATCCATCGTTAAATCCATTGCCATTAACAGTTGCTTGTTTTATCCATTTATTTCCAGTCAATTTATAGACTTTAACACTACCAAAAGTATAATTACCTGCAGGTGCGCCTACTGCTAACCAACTGCCATCATTACTCAATGCCAATGCACTTCCAAAAAAGCTATTATCATCCGCATCTGAAGAATAACCCAATAATGATTGCCCTAATTGTGTCCAAGTAGAATTAGCATATCTGTAAACATATACTTGCTGATCATCTTTAGTTTTAGAACCAATAGCTACAATATTTCCTTCACCATTTGTAGCTATTTCACCTGCAAGTCGTGCATCATTTTGTCTTGGGTCAATATCAATTCCAAGTTGAGTAAAATTACAAGCGTTGGTCATGTTTATTGGTGTTTTACCTGTGACATCAAAATTATAGGTGCTGTTTATCAAGGCATTGCTTTCAATGGAGATTGTAGCCAAAGAAGTACCAGCAGCAGAAGGAGTAAAAGTTACATCAAGTATTGCACTATCTCCTGCTTTTATTGCAATTGGAGCATTGCTTATGACAAAATCCGAAGCGTTTATCCCTGAAGAGTTAATACTCAATATTTTTAAAGTATCCATTCCTGAATTTTTAATTTTAAAATGATGTTTTAGCCCAACCCCAATAATACTATTGCCAAAATTGGTGCTATCTGGAATACCAGGGGTGTAATCTCCATCTTCAATTTTATAATTATTGCCAAATACTTTAATTTCTGCTTTAGAACAGTTGTATTTCAATACCTTAGCATATCCATTTCCAACAGAGGCAACAGTTGAACCATCAATATTTATTGATATAGAATAGGCAAATAAATCCTCATCTATTTCTGGATTATATAAAATAGGATCTATTCCTTGCAACCATTTTCCATTTTTAAATTTATAAATATGTAGCCTACCCCATGCATATGCTCCACCATAAGTTGAAAGACTAAATCTACCTAGGGCTACCGTTGAACCATCGCCACTGATAACATTTTCATATCCTATTCCCCACCTTGGTTTTAGGTCATTCCCTTTTTGCACCCAATCTGTACCATTATAAGTAAAAACGCTAATTCCTCCAGCTAATAAAGTTAATCCATCATCACTTAAATCTATACTAATGGGCAATGCCCCATATCCTTTATCGACCAATTGTATATCTGACCCTAATTTTGTCCAAGAACTACCAATGTATTGATAGGTGCTAAATTTAGCAGTATCAAAATCAAACGAATTATTAGAATTAACCCGATAAGATGTTGAAACTATAGTTCCATCTGCATTTAATTTTATATTACTTGCAAAAAACAATTGATTACTATTACCTACTATTGTAGCGCCTTTTTGCACCCAATTGCTTCCGTTATAGGTATAAATTTTCAGTTTTGAAGTATCTGCATCAGATCCCACTGCCAATGTATTACCATCATCACTTAATGAAATAGGCGAATTAAAATTGTAACTATTTACATTTCCTGTCAAATCACTTCCTTTTTGCACCCAAGAACCATTGGAGTATTTGTAAACTCTTACTACAAATAACGCTGCCCCCGTTCCATTATATGAATGTGAGCCTAAAGCCATTGTTGTTGCGTCTCCAGATAATGAGATAATATTGTTATAAGGTGAACCAATTTCTGGAATGTCATTGCCCAATTGCTCCCAATTGCCGTTTATATTTGTTTGTACTTTTACAAAACCTGAATGTCTCGTTGCTACCGTTTTGCCGTCACTACTTAAAGATATTTTACTTAGAAAAGCGACATCATTTGTGCCAATTATTTCGTTTCCTACAAGCCCGTATTGGCAATTGTCAGATTTTAAACCATAACCTTCAATTACAAAACCAAATTCTGCTTCGTCTTCATCATTGCTGTAAATATTGATAAAATCAGATGCAATAGTTGGTTCCACTGGTGAGTATGTAATACTAAAAATAGCACTATCTCCTGGTATAATAAACGAAGGAATATTTTTTACTTTAAATTCAGTTTGTAATAAATAATTGAGTTCAATCTTATTTATTTTTAGTGTATCTACTCCTTTATTATAAATAGTAAAACTTCTGGAAATGCTGTCGCCTACAATTAATTCTCCAAAATAGGTATTGTCAGTCGAATCTGCAGTATTATCTCTGTTGACTATATTTTTTCCATTCCCTTTGATTTCAATTTCTGGTTGCCCACATTTTAATTTAAATACTTTGGATTGCCCAGCATAATAATTATAAGAATAAGTTCCTGTTTGTACATGGTGTTGAGGAGCTCCAGATATAATATAATTACCTATTGAATCCATTGCTACGGCATAGCCAAAATTGTCATAATTTGCAGAACCATCTAGGTCTATACCAATTTTTACCCAATCACTTCCATTGAATTGATAGGTTCTTACATGACCTCTTTCTTGTCCATTACCATTGTTGTATGGTGCGCCTATAGTGATTTTGTTTCCAGCTGAATTCAAAGCCAAAGAAGTTCCAAAAAAATTGTTTTTAAGCTCGCCATAAATATTACTTCCTTGTTGAATCCAAGCTCCTGATATCAATTTGTAAATTCTCACCACGCCATTGTTTTGGTCTATATCATCATTATAAGGGGCGCCTATAGCAACAGTTTTGCCATCGTCACTCAATGAAACACTGCTACCTGAATATTCATTATTGTTTTGTCCATCAATATCTGAACCCAATTGAGACCAAGAAGTGCCATTAAAATTATACACACGAACATGACCGCTAAAATATCCAGTACCATAATTAGTTTGTGAACCAATAGCAATATTTAAACCATTTTTACTCAAGGAAATTTTATTTCCTGAGGCATCGTAATCTGCTTCACCGTTAATTACTGAACCCATCAAATTCCATGAACCACTGTTGTATTTGTAAATTCTCACTTCACCTCTCATAGTTCCACCACCATTTCCTAATACTGAACTAGCAGCAGCCGTGTTTCCATCTGCTGAAAGAGAAACAGAATAACCCAAATTGGCGTTGTCCTCATTGCCTTCTATATCTGTGCCTTTTTTAATCCAAGATCCACTTACAAATTGATATATTATCATTTGCCCACGTTTTGTTCCACCAGCGTTATTAAAAGGTGAACCAATAGCTATAGTATATCCATCATTACTCATAGAAATACTTGTTCCACTTTCGTCATTATCTGCTTCCCCTACAATATCAGAACCCAATTGAGTCCATGTTCCAGACATTAATTTGTAGATTTTAACTCTACCTCTTTGTGTACCACCTGCTGCACTCCATGGAGCAGCAACTGCCACAATTTTTCCATTGGCACTTATTGCCACTGCTTTGCCTGAATAATCATATTGAGCTCCGCCATTAATAAAATTTCCAATTGTATCATAAAGGCAAGTGCCGTTAGAAATGCCTGTTCCTTCTATGGTAAACTCAAATAAATTGGCACTGCTGTCATTGGTGTTGAATTCTATTTTAGCAGTGTGATTGTTTGTAGTTGTGGGGGTGTAAATAACATCCAAAACCACACTATCTCCAGGGATTAATGTGTCTTTATCTAGCGGAAGATGAATAAATTCGGATCCGCTTTGTGTAAGAGTAAAATTGGAAATGTACAGTGATTTACTACCACCATTTTTAATAACAAAGCTGTTGAGCAAAGAATTGGTAATAAGGTTATTGCCAAAATTTGTATTGTCCGAAACATCTGGAGTATTATCTCCATTTGTAATTTTAACATTTTTCCCTGAAACAATAACTTTAGGCTTTGTTGTATCAGGAGGATACTGATTATATACCCTTACTTGTCCTTCTAAGCCATTGGTTATAAAAGTTTCTGGAGCTCCGATAGCCAAATACAAACTGTCATCTGCTAGGCTTACTGAATACCCGAAATTGTATCCATAAGCGTTCAAAATGTTGGATATCTTATTCCAATTTCCACTCTGAAATTCATACAAGAAACCTTGACCTACATTGTATCCTAATGAGTCATTATAAGGTTCGCCTACTAATAATTTTGTACCATCTGCATTAAAATCTATTGCCCAACCGTTGTACTTGTAGTCTTTTGTGCCATCAATATCAGAACCTAATTGCACCCAATCGCTTAATGAATTGTCGTATTCAAATACTCTGACATGACCTTGGTCTGTACCCGATGCATCATTTTCTATTGCGCCTATGGCAACCTTAGTTCCTTGCTCATTCAATGTTATACTAAACCCACTTTGGTCATTTGCAGCTTCACCATTTATATCATTTCCTTTTTGTATCCAAGTTGAATTACTAGTATCGTAAGTGTAAATCCTAGCATGCCCGCTATTTGAGCCATTTCCATCGTTAAAAGGAGCTCCAACAGAAACCGTATATCCATCAGCACTCAATGAAACGGAAGATCCAAATTGATCATAATCATTTTCACCAATAATGCCAGAAGACCCAATTAAATTCCAAGTATTTGAAGTTGTGTCTAATTCATAAACATTAACCATACCTATATCATAATTAAAAAAATAATTATCAAAACCTGGTATTCCTATTGCGAGTAATAAACCATTATCACTAATAGATATTGATTCTCCTAATTGATCATAATTATTGGAGCCGAAAAAAGTGCTGCCTTGTAACACCCAATTTCCACTTACAAAACGATAAACACAAACTCTCCCAATTCCCGAAATGCCACCAACATAGCCTGGAGCACCTACAGCTACAAACTCTCCATTTGCACTTATAGCTACATCATCTCCAAAATAATCATAATCCTCAAATCCTAAAATATCAGCCCCCTTTTGAGTCCAAGCTCCGGAAACCCATTCATAAACACGTACTATTCCAGAATCGGGATATAAGGAGTTGAGGAAACTTGAACCTATAACCATAGTTTTTCCATCATCACTTATTGCAACAGATGAGCCTGATTTTTCGCCAGTATATGCTCCATCTATGGAAGAGCCTACTTGGTTTAAAGTTATTTGCGCATTTGCATTTAAACAACAAATAGTGAATTGGATTATTAAAATAAATTTTAATGTAATTGATACTTTCATTTTTGATAATTTTTGATATTACAAAAATGTACTTGATTTTTAGTTGAATCAATATAACATTTGTTAGGGGTATTTTATATTGCATATTCCATTACTTTTGAAAAATATTTAATGAGATTTTTACTGCTTATTATTTTAAGTAACCTATTTGTTCTTTGCCATGGGCAATTGATAGATAAGTATGTGTATTCCACTCATTATGGCATTGAACAAGGACTAGAATCTCCTTATGTAAAAGATATTTTTGAAGATGAAAATGGTTTTATTTGGCTTGGAACAAATAATGGAATCATTCGATTTGATGGATATAATTTTAAAACCATAAGTAAAAAGAAACCATTGATAAATGAGCCGTATTCTGGCTTTACTTTTCGGTTTTTTAACATAGATAATGACTTGTGGCACACCGGTTCTACCTTGTGTAAAATGAATATCAATACACATCAGTGGCAAACTTATTCAGAATACTTTGACAATGGAAAAAAAATAAAACTAACTGAATCATTTTGTGTTTATAAAGACCAACAAAGTAATCTTTGGCTTTCAACTCCCTATGCTGGATTGTGTTTGTTCAATAAAAAATTAGATCGATTTGAATCTTTTAAAAAAGAAAATGGAGAACCATATAATTGGATTACTGCTTTTTTTGAAAACGAAAACAAAGAATTGATTTTTACAGAATCGAAAGGAATTTATATTCTAAAGGATAAAAAAGTGAAAGAAATAATTACTTGGCCAATGAAACAAAATCGAGATTTTAGAATCCATGCATCTTGGTTTGAAAATAACCGTTTATGGATGAATATAGATGGATTAGGATTTTATATGTACGATTTTTTATCCCGAAAATGGGAACAAACACAAATTCAAAAAAATGGAAAATTGGAACCTTTAAATGATTGGAATTATTTTAGAATTGACCCTAAAGAAAAAATAAATGATACTCGCAAAATTATTAATTTTAGTCAATTACAATTAGATCTTAAAAACAACGTCATTTTAGAATTTATTGATAAATCAGAATGCCCAAGTAATTTACTTATAAAATATAAAACCAAAGATGGTAACTTGTGGATGGGAACCACCAATGGATTATATAAATTTCCTAGGTTCAATAATCATTTACAAGGAATATTAAAATCACCTTCTAAGGATAATTTACTTTGTCATTATTTTGATTCTAGCTCCAACGAATTGTATGGAATAAATCATTATATATCTTCTTATTTGTTTATTCAGAATTTGAAAACTGGACTAACAAAAAAAGTAGATTTAAAAAGAAGTGATATGTTTCCTAATTTTTTATTTAAAATCAATGAAGTTTTATTTATAGTTGGAAAATACTCCATATTCAAATTTGAAAATAATCAAATACAACTTATCCATCAAATACCAATTCACAACAATAGATATGTCAATTACCTTTATGATTATAACAAAGGGAAATTACTCTTATCAAGTACCAATAATAAATTCTATATTTATGATGTCAATACTCATAAATGTGATAGTACTGTTGTAGATACCCAACACATTACAAATTACAGATGTGTGGCAAGGTATTTAAAAAATGGTCACATTATCGTGGCATATGCTCTTAAAAATTATTTGAAAGAATACGATGAAAATGGCAAATATATAAGAACAATAGATTTACCTAAAAACACGGTGGATGAAAATGGGGGAATCAGCAATATTTGTATTACACCAAACGAGTCTATATGGTTTGAGGTGAATAAAAAAGGGGTTTTTGAATTGGAATACAACAGTTTAAAATTGCATAGTTATTTTCAACCTACTTATTTTGATATGATAGAATGTAGGGAGCTGGTTTTTGACAATAAAAATCATATTTGGGCATTTTCTCAAGAAGGTATTTTTAAAATTCACTACCTTTATAAACATGTAGAAAGGGTTGATAAATCGCTAAAAGTGGAACTTGATAAAGTTAATTTTTCTCTTGCTCAATTTGTAAAAGGTAAAATTATTTACAATTCTGGATCTGGGTCATTTATTTTTCAATCCCTTGAAACGCCAAAAGAAAAAGCACCTTATTTGTTTGCAGAAGAATTAAAAATAATGGGGCAAGCCACCAATCAAAATCTTTTTGCAAACAATTTAATACAGTTAGCACCGGGCGAAAATAGCTTTAGTTTTGATTTTGGAGTGTGCTTTCCAAAAACGGAAGCTCAGATAAAATATTTCATTAAAATGGAAGGATATGACAACGATTGGATTCCGCTTTCAACACCACAAGTTAATTATATTGGATTATCTCCAGGAAATTACCAATTGCATATCAAAGCAATTAGTATAAATGGTGACTTTAGCGATTCTGAAAAAATATTTAATGTAAACATTCAGCCTCTTTGGTATCAAACTAATTGGTTTAAAATTTTACTCGTTTTATTTGCGGTTCTTTTAATCTATTTAATAAGTAGATGGATCATTAAAAGTAAACTACAAAAACAAAAAGCTGAAAACGATAAATTGTTAGCTTTGGAAATGCAGAGAAATAGAATTGCTAGAGACATGCACGATGACATTGGAGCTGGATTGTCTAAAATTAAATACTTAAGTCAAGCTGCATTAGATAAAACAGATACAACAGAACTTGAAAAAATTCTAATTCTAAATAAAACGAATAGCGATGAATTGGTTGATAAAATGAACGACATCATTTGGTCGTTAAATAACAAAGAAGAAACTTTGGAAGAATTAATCATTAGGATGCGGTCTAGTTTTGGCGAATGGATTAATGATTTAAACAAAGAATTCACTTTTGATTGTCCAGAAAAAATACCTCACATTAATTTAACCGAAATTAGCAAGCGTAATATTTATTTATCAGTAAAAGAAGCGTTAAACAACAGTGTTAAATATTCTAATTCAAATCAATTTGCAATTAAAATAGAATTGAAAAATACAGAATTAATAATTAGTATAATAGACTACGGTAAAGGGTTTGATGTGGAAAAAATGAAATTTAAAGGCAATGGAATTAGCAATATTTATAAGCGAATAAATGAGTTGAAAGGAAGTGTTTCAATACTATCTAATTCAAATGGAACGTCAATCATTTACAGCATTCCTATCTAACTAATGTTATATTGACAAATGATTAACCAAATAGTATTTTTGAAAAATGATTAAAGTAAGCATAGTAGAAGACATACCTGAAATAAGAAATGGATTGGTAAGCTTTATTAGCAAAGAAAAAAACTTATGCATACTTGATGCTTTTGAAAATGCAGAAATTGCATTGTATTCTATTCCTAATAACATTCCAGATATTGTCATCATGGATATCAATTTACCTGGAATGAATGGCATTGAATGCATTGAAGCATTAAAAAAAGAGTTTCCGCAAATTCATTTCATGATATTTACCATTTATGAAAACGATGAAAAAGTATTTGAAGCTTTAAAAGCAGGTGCAAGTGGATATATACTCAAAAAAACAGAACCAAGTAGGGTAGTGGAAGCCTTAAAAGAATTACATGATGGAGGAAGTCCCATGAGTTCGCAAATTGCTAGAAAATTAGTGAGTATTTTTCAAAACAATCAAAGTCAAAAATCAGATGAAGCAGCTAAATTAACCAAAAGAGAACTTGAAATACTTGAACTACTTTCAAAAGGCTTTTTATACAAAGAAATTGCAGATAAAACAGGCATATCTTTTGGAACAGTAAGGCAGCATATTTTTCATATTTATGAGAAATTGCATGTGCATAATAAAACTGAGGCTATTAATAAGGTGTATGGTAAATAGCTGATAAGTTTGTTTTGTTGGAATTTGTGAGTGCTTAATTAAATACTACTACAAATTAAGTATTTTATAATAGGTTATGTTTTAATCTATTTGTATCATGATTAGAAAAGTACTTTTTACTTTTGTTTTTTTAAGTTTCAAACTTTTAATAAATGCCCAATGTTGGCAAACTATTGAATCAGGAAGTAATCATTGTTATGCCATTAGAAATGATGGCACTTTATGGGCATGGGGCGATAATGAATTAGGAGTTTTAGGCGATAGTTCTTTAATAGACCAAACCAAACCTATAAAATTAGGGACAGCCAACCAATGGAAAATAATTACAGCTGATGACCACAATGCTTTTGGAATTCATACTGATGGAACATTATGGGGCTGGGGTGATAATAGCGAAGGGATGATGGGTGTTGGCAATAAAATTACCAGAATAAAACCATTTTTATTGAGTTCTGCTACCAATTGGTTATCTATCTCAAATGGCAATTACCATGTATTGGCAATTAAAACCGATGGTACTTTATGGAGTTGGGGAGGCAATGCCTTTGGTGTTTTAGGAAATGGATCTGATACGGCCAATTACATACCAAGCAAAATAAATAATACTACCAATTGGATAAAAATTAGTGCAGGAAATATGCATTCATTGGCTTTAAAAACAGATGGCACTTTATGGTCGTGGGGAAATAATTTATCTGGACAATTAGGTGTTGGTAGCATACCTTTTGAAAGGTCCAAAATTCCATTGCAAATTGCAGGTAATTGGAAATACATGTATGCAGGTATACATTGTTCATTTGGCATAAAAACGGATGGTACTTTATGGGCATGGGGTAATAATAATTTTGGTCAATTAGGTGTTGGTGATAATGTAGAATACAACTTACCTAAACAGGTAGGGAATGATACAAACTGGCGTACTATTTCAGCTAGCGAGTTTCATGCTGTAGCTACCAAAACAGATGGCACTTTGTGGACATGGGGCAGAAATAATTATGGACAATTAGGAGATGGCACAAAAGTGAATAGAAATACACCAATGCAAGTTGGAACCGAAAGCAATTGGAAAATAGGTTTAGCTGCTCGAAGTAGTACTTTGGCACTAAAAACAGATGCTTACATTTATGCTTGGGGGTTGAATAAAAATGGGCAACAGGGCGATGGTACAAAAGTAGATAAAATAATACCTAAACAAGTTATATGTGAAACATCAAACATTGAATATGTGGCTACTAAAAATGATTTTAAAGTATTCCCAAATCCGTTAACTTTTTCTGATTTTACAATTCAATCTACTTTTGAAAATACATACCAAATTTATGATATATCAGGGAAAAACATTCTTTATGGAAATTTAATTTCTGGAGAAAATAAGATAGAATTACCTCAAAACATCACCAATGGAATTTACTTTATTCAAATTGGAAACAACTCTCAAAAATTAATCATTAATCAATAAAAATTATGCTAAAACATATACTAATCACAACATTGTTAATATTCACATTTTCAAATGTACATGCAGAATGTAGAAAAGATACTATTTACTATAGTACAATTGAAGATAATATTAATTACCCGAAAAAAAGAATTATAAATACATATAATTCTAGCAATCAAATTATTCAAATAATTCTACAATATTGGAATTCTGGTACTAATAAATATGACAATTCTGAACGAACTTCCACAACTTACAATTCAAATGGAAATAAACTAGAAGTTATCTCTGAAACTTGGAGTTCAAATGTTTGGGTGAATGAAAGAAAAAACAATTACACCTATAACAGCGATAATAAGATAACTCAAAACATTGGAACAAAATGGAATAAGACTTTACAACAATGGGACGATTATTCAAAATATATTGCTACATATACAACAAAATATAAAACTGCTTTTAGCTCAAATTGGAATTATTATGGAAATAACGCATGGGACATACGCTACAAAGATTCTATAGTGTTTAATAACATTAAAAAAGACTCTTTAAGTTTTAGTTATGCCTGGGACAATATTACCAAAACTTGGGAGCCATTATCACTTTTCAAATCTACATACAATACCTTTAATGATATTGAAACAAAAATGGAAATGAATTGGAACATTAACCAATGGGAAAATTACTATAGAACTACATACACCTACAATTCGAATCATCAAATTACAGAGGAACTTGTTGAAAATTATAATGGTCCATCAGGTATCTATATAGATTTTCGTATCACAAATACTTATAATTCCAGTAATAATCTAACCCAAACATTAGAAGAAGATTGGAATCCAAATGACTTAGTTTGGGAGAATTTTTCGAAAGAAGTGTATTCCTATGATGGAAGTGATAATCTTATTTCGAAATCAGAATATTCAGGTTGGGACAATACCCTAAAACAATATACATTAGAATTGCGTGAAGATTATAAATGTTCAAATAGTTTAAGTATTCATTCCATAGAAAAAAAACAATTTGAAATTTACCCGAATCCTGCCAATTCAAATTCGATTAATATTGATATTATTACTGCTTCTTCATATCTGTTATTTGACATTTTTGGAACAATAATTCAACTTGGAAATTTAAATAAAGGAGGAAACAACATTGAATTACCAATGTCTATTTCCAATGGCATTTATTTCATCCAAATTGGAAACAACAATCAATTACTAATTATAAATCAATAAAATCATGAAACAATATACATTATTT
>CAYVDH010000092.1:0-13510 GCA_964450355.1 uncultured Flavobacteriaceae bacterium | reverse complement strand
TTTTATTTATTAATTTTTTATTTTTTTGTCGATTCAAAGTAAATACAATTTTGAATAACACTACAAATTTATAATACACAATTCACTAACACTCATTTTATTTGATAATACCCTTATAGATATTTTCATTTAAACAGGCTAACTCTTTGTATTACTTATATTTGCTCTAATTCTTTGGATATAAATTGACTTAACTCCTCTCCTTTTAATAACCCTTTTGACAATAAACCTAAATTTAGTAATTTTTCAGCTTTGTTTATTGCACTTTCCCCTTCTTGTGCAAGTGTTTTTGATTTAGGATGATTGGTATTCAATATCACTTTGTATGTTTTTGGCATTTCTCCAAACATGTTAAATCCTTGCATTTTACTCATGTCTCTCATTCTTCTATCGTATTCACTTTCGGTTACAGTCAATATTTCATCATTAGGCGAAAGCGCTTCTGTTTCAAATTTGATGTCGTTGTTTTTATTTGCTTTTTCAAACAATGATTTTAAACTGTTAATTTCGTCTTCATTCAATAATGACACAGAACTTGATTCTTTAGGAATTAATTTATCCAAAGCATCTGCATCCACACGTTTGCATTGTGTTTTTTCATTGTGTTGCTCAATGTATCCAGTGAAATGATTGTCTAATACTCCCTCTAATTTCAATACCAAATACTCGCGTTTTTCGGCAGATTTAACATATTGGAATTCATCATTCACATTGTTTGTATATAATACCACCACATTGCCGTCTTTGTCTGTTTGATTTGGTTTAATTAATTCAATGTAATCTTTTATTGTGTAGAATTGATTGTTAGAAGTTTGCAACAAACAAAATTCTTTAGCTTTTTCTGCAAATTTTTCATCGCTTAACATTCCATATTTAACAAACAAATCTATGCTGCCCCATTTAGCTTGAAAATCTTCTTTGTTGTTTTTAAACAATTCATGCAACTTGTCAGCTACTTTTTTACTGATGTGAGATGTTATTTTTTTCACATTTGAATCACTTTGTAAGCTGCTTCTAGAGACATTTAAAGGAATGTCTGGCGAATCTATAACACCATGCAATAACATTAAAAACTCAGGAAGTATGTCTTTCACATTGTCCGTTACAAACACTTGATTGCTGTATAATTGCACTTTGTGTTTTTCTGCCTCAATGGCACTATCTACTTTAGGGAAATACAATACCCCTGTCAAATTAAATGGATAATCAACATTTAAATGAATCCAAAACAATGGAGCTGGGGCAAAAGGATAAAGAGTTTGATAAAATTTAATGTAATCTTCATCTTTTAAATCAGCAGGCTTACTCATCCACAATGGCTTGGTTTCATTGATGATTTTCCCATCAAACTCAATAGGAACTGGCAAAAACTTGCAATACTTTGTCAGTAACCCCGATATTTTATAGGTTTCGTTGAATTCTAAACTATCCTCAGATAAATACAAAATGATATCAGTACCTCTTTCTTTTCTTTTGCCTTTTGTAATTTTAAATTGAGTACTTCCATCGCATTCCCATTTAGCTGGCTTGCTATCTTCTTTGTAAGACAAGGTATTTATTTCCACTTTTGATGCTACCATAAAGGCTGAATAAAATCCCAACCCAAAATGACCAATCACATTCGCATAGGCTTTGTCTTTGTATTTTTGAACAAATTCTTCGGCTCCAGAAAATGCCAATTGATTGATGTATTTATCAATTTCTTCTTCTGTCATTCCAATGCCATTATCGCTTATAGTTAAGGTTTTTTCTTTGGTATCTAAAGTCACTTGAATTTTAAAATCTCCAGTCTCTCCTTTGTATTCTCCTACACTAGATAATGTTTTTAACTTTTGACAAGCATCGGTAGCATTCGATACCAATTCCCTGATGAAAATTTCGTGATCACTGTATAGGAATTTTTTAATGATAGGAAAAATGTTTTCGGTGTTGACTGATATTGAACCTGATTTACTCATATTTTTATTGATTTATATTTATCATTTTATCAATAAACATTCCGAATTGAAAAAGGTGATATTTTGTCATAAATCATACACAATCTAGATTATATATGCCAAAAAAAACAAGTTAATAGATGCAAAATGTCAGTATTTTTAGTAAATTTGTTTAAAAATGATGATAAAAAAATCAAACGCACTAATCTTTTTAATGTTTGCTTATATCAAACTGAATGCTTGTGTTGTTTTTTCTTCATATAATCAATTGAGTATTTCAATAGGGAATCAATTTTTTAGTGATAGATACATTCCTACTTTGGCATTAAGTAAAGAATTTGATATGAATTTTACACAAAGTAGGCATCACAATGGCATTAATTATATGTGGATTGGACTAGAAAAAAATGCGATAAAATCAGACAATATGATGGCGTTAAATTTGTATCTTTTCAAATTAAGTATTAACAAATTTTCAATGTTAAGTCCTGGTGTAAACTACTTGAAAGTTAATCATAATGATAAAAACACTATATCTGTAATACCAAGCATTCAGTACCAACTACATGCAACAAACAAAAACTATTTAACCCCTAAATTATCAATTCATTTGGGATATGACATCAACAAAAACAAATTAAGAAGCACCGAAAAAATATATCTCAACCTGAAATTAATGCTTTCGCTAAACTTTAAACACCATCGAGTGCATAAAGGAAATTTCAGAGGTCATAGTTGCAATTTTTAATTCCCTCATTTTTCATCTTTACTTTATAAACATTTTCATTTAAATTTGCCCATACATGTTTTTTGCCCTTTCTAAAATTCTATTATTCTTAATCAAACCATTGGTTTGGATAGTTTTTATTATGATTAGAGCAGCTCTGACAAAAGATGAATACAAAAGAAAAAGAAGAATCATTATTTCTTTAATCTTATTGTATCTTTTTTCTAATTCCTATTTAATTAATGAACTTGGACTATTATATGAAGACCACTCCTCAAGACAATTAGATAGCACTACTTACGATTATGCAATAGTATTGGGAGGCTATGCCAGTTTAGATAAAAAAGACAACATCACAACTTTCAGTGAAACAAGTGATAGATTATGGCAAGCGTTAAAACTTTTAAAAACCAACAAAGTAAAACACCTCATCATCAGTGGAGGAAGTGGGCATTTAACCAATCCTAAAACCAAAGAGGCTGTAGTAGTAAAGAAATATTTTAATGAAATTGGCATACCAGATTCATTAGTCCTGATTGAATCAAACAGCAGAAACACTTTTGAAAATGCTACAAATTCATTTAAACTGTTAGACAGTCTTAAATCAAAAACCAAGGTATTAGTAATAACCAGCGCTTGGCATGTGCCAAGAGCTAAATTGTGTTTTGAAAACAATGAAAGAACCGTTGATTTTTATTCAACTAATCATTTGTTTTCTAAAATCAGAGATAACACACCAGAAAACATATTGATTCCTTCTGCAAAAGCTTTAAACAATCTTGAATTGTTAATCAAAGAATGGGTGGGATACATTGTGTATTTAATCAAGTAACATCATGAAAAAACAAAGACAATATTTACCTCAAGATTTTAAAATTTCAACTTGGGAATCATTAAAACCTTATTTCGACCAATTGTTGGAACAACCAATAAACACATTAGAACAATTTAATCTATTCCTTTCTAATATCAGCGAACTAGAGAGTGTAGCTAGCGAAGACTTGGCTTGGCGTTACATTAAAATGACTTGTGATTCCAGCAACAAGGCTTTAGAAGAAAGTTACATTGATTTTGTGAGCAATATTCAACCCAATATTGCACCTTACGAAGACAAATTGAATCAAAAAATTTTACAATCTGAGTTTAAAAATGAATTAAGTTCAGATAGTGCTTATCATATTTATTTTAGAACATTGCAGAATGCAGTAGATTTGTTTAGAGAAGAAAACATTCCTCTACAAGCAGAATTACAAACATTGGCTCAAAAATATGGCAGCATTACAGGTTCTATGGCAGTGGAAATAGATGGAGAAACACTGACACTTCAACAAGCCTCTAATAAATTAAAATCCACAAACAGAGCGATAAGAAAAAATGCTTATGAAACAATCAACAACAAACGATTAGAAAATAAAACTGAACTAGATGAGTTGTTTTCTGAATTGATAGCCAAACGCCACCAAGTAGCTATAAATACTGGATTTGACAACTTTAGAGACTACATGCATCAAGCCATGGGAAGGTTTGATTACAGCGTGCAAGATTGTTTTAATTTCCATGATGCTATAGAAAAAGTAGTGGTGCCACTCAATAGAAAAATAGAAGCAGAAAGACAAAAAAAATTGAGTTTAGAGGCCTTAAAACCCTACGACTTAGGCGTTGATTCATTGAATAGAGAACCACTGAAGCCTTTTACAGATGGAAATGATTTGCTAGAAAAATCAATAACATGTTTTGAAAAAGTAGATGAATCATTTGCTCAAAATTTAACTACCATGAAAAATTTAGGCTTTTTAGATTTAGAAAGCAGAATTGGCAAGGCACCAGGTGGGTACAATTATCCATTGGCCGAAAGTGGCGTACCTTTTATCTTTATGAATGCTGCCGGCAGTTTGCGCGATGTAGAAACCATGGTTCATGAAGGTGGTCATGCCATGCACTCCTTTTTAAGCGAACATTTAAAACTCAATGCCTTTAAAAATGCACCCATGGAAGTGGCCGAAGTGGCTAGTATGGCTATGGAACTCATCAGCATGGAAGGTTGGGATGCCTTTTTAAGCAAACCCGAAGAACTTAAAAGAGCCAAGATAGAACAATTAGAAGGTGTGATAGCCACACTGCCTTGGATAGCTACTATAGATGCCTTTCAACATTGGTTATACACCAATCCAACACACACATTAGAAGAAAGAACAGCCGCTTGGATACAAGTAGCCAAACGATTTGATACAGGCTTAACTGACATGAGTGGCTACGAGCATTATTTAGCCAACAGTTGGCAAAAACAATTACATTTGTACGAAGTGCCTTTTTATTACATTGAATATGGCTTTGCTCAATTAGGGGCTATTGCTATGTGGCGCAATGTTTTATTAGATAAAAAAACTGGATTAGATGGCTATAAAAACATGTTGAGCAAAGGCTACACTGTAACCATTCCAGAATTATACAAAGCTGGCGGTATTAAATTTGATTTTACCCCTGAGTATGTAGGCGAATTATTTGCTTTTGTGTGGCAGGGGTTGGAGGCTTTGAAAAGATGAAATACTAAATGAGAACTATATTTATTTTCATTTTTGTTATATTAACAACTAGTAGTTTAAAAGCCCAATATTATGGTAATGAAACTAATGATTCTATTATATGGGTAGATAATTATATGCATGATTTTGGAGAGGTACTTGAAGGATTGCAAATACAACATACCTACAGATTAAAAAATTTAAGTAAAGATACTTTAAAAATTATTCATATTGATCAATTTGGAGGAAGTGGTTTGTTTTCTGCTTCACACGAAAATATTTTTCCTGGCAGTTATTTTCTCGTTGATGTCAGTTTCAGTACTTCGGGCAAAAATGGAAATTTTATTAAACAAGGAACAATTAATTTCAGTAATGGTTTAAAAATAGTATTAGGTTTTAAAGGCTATATTTTAGATAAAAAACTCGAAATTGATAATAGTTTAAAGATTATATCAGATAAAGAAATCAGTTCTATTATTTGGGTGGATAATGATGTGTACAATTTTGGAGTGATAACCGAAGGTGAAACAGTAAAACATGCTTATAAATTGCGTAATTTGAGTAAAGACACAATTACAATTTTAAATAATCAAATAGAAAATAATTTATTGAGTGTTTTTTCAAAGAAACCAATTTTACCTAACGAAACATTTGAATATTCAATCATATTTAACACCGAAGGTAAAGCAGGTTTTCAGAGAAGAAGAAAAAAAATTAATTTCTCTAATGGTTCTTTTATAGAATGTAATTTTGAAGGCTATGTAAATCAATTTCCAATTATAGAACCGCTTTTTCAATTTGATTCAATGTTTTCAGGAATGAAAACATACGATTTTGGTTATATAAATGAAGGTAGTCAAGTTAAATTTGAATATGTATATAAAAATACAAGTAAAGACACACTATACATTGAAAATACATCTACTGAATGTGGTTGTCATTTCTGTACATGGTCTAGAGAACCAATTTTACCTAATCAGTATTTTAAAGTTATAAATCATTTTAATGCATCTGGCAAAAGTGGGTCACAATCAAAAAATGCAAATATGAGAATTACAAACAAAAAAGGTTATTACAAGAATATTTATATTAATTTTACAGCTTTTGTTGTTGAACAATGTAAACAAGAAGATATTTATTATTACCCTCAACCAATTAGAAACAAATGAAAAAAATACTCATTATACTCGCCATTATTTTATTAGCCATAGCAGGCTATTGGGCTTGGCTTAAGTTTTCGCCAAGTAAATACATCGATGGTTTTAATCTCATTCCTGATGATGCTGTGATGGTGATAGAAACAGAAAAACCTATTGAAAGTTGGCAAACTTTCAGCTCAAGCGACATGTGGAACGACCTAAAAACCTTTCCTGCATTTGCTGAAATAACAAAAAATGCCGATGTGTTGGATGACATGGTAAAAAACAACCAAACTATTTTTAACCTCATAGGCAAAAGGCATTTGATTATTTCTACTCACATGACCAAAGCCAAAGATTATGATTTTGTGTATTACACAGACATCAAAGAAGCTTCTAAATCAGATATTATTAAAACCTCTTTGGTTACTCTTATCAAAAGATTTGGCTATTCTCATACCGTTAGAACCTATTTAGACAATGAAATCCATGAATTCATGGACTCAAAAACTAGGGAAGTACTGTATTTATCTTTTGCTAAAAATTACCTTGTATTAAGCTACAATAAATCATTGATGGACAAAGTCATTGTCACCTCACAAGCCAATACTGGTCAACTTGCAAGCGCCAAACGATTTGATGAAATAAATCAACTAACTACAGCCAATGGCTTGTGCAGAGTATTCATTAACTTCAATACTTTTCATCAATACATGGGTGTGTACATGGACGATGTCACCGATGTAAAAGAATTGTTCAGCAGCTTGTTTTACACCGCCTTCGATTGGCAATTAAAAGACAATGTTTTGACCGCTGATGGTTATTCATTGGTAAACGACAGCATCAGTTCTTATTTGCAAGCCCTCTCCTATTCTGGCAAAGCCGAAACTAACTCAGAGAACATATTTTCGGAAAAAACATCCTTTTACCTCAGCATGGGTTTTGATAATTTTAATGGTTTTTATCAAAAATTAAATGAGATATGGAAAAAAGACTTGGCATCCTACGAAGAAAACACTCAAAACATTAAAAAAGTTGAAAAATTATTAAATATCAATTTGCAGAAAAATTTGTTTGATTGGATAGACAATGAAATAGCTATAGCGCAATATCAAACGGATAAACTGATAGGCAACAAAGTGCATTCTATCATGGCAATTAAAGCCAACAACATCAACAATGCTATTGATAATTTAAATCAAATAGAAAAACAAATACGCAAAAGAACACCTTTAAAATTTAAAGAAGTAGTGTACAGAGAGCATTCAATCAAGTACCTTGAAGTTAAAGGATTATTTAAATCACTATTCGGTAAATTATTTGCAAAATTTTCGAAACCTTATTACACGGTATTAGACAATTACGTGGTGATGAGCGATGATCCAAAAACACTGTTATTAACTATAGATGATTTTGAAAATGACAAAGTACTTGGCAAAAACGATGATTACCGCTCATTTAGAAGCCAATTTAGCGATAAAATAAGTGTGTTCACATACATGAGTGCAGACAGGCATTTTGCCAATTTTAAAGGGTTAATGAACCCCGAAAGTTGGAACAGTTCTCAAAAAAATCAAAATTACATTCGATGTTTTCCTCATATTGGATTGAGTTTAAGTGGTGATGGCGATAAAATGAGAACCGTGATATCATCGGCTTATAAAAAATATGAAATTGAACAAATTACTGAAGACACATCGCTTGAAAACGAATCTGATACTTTAACAGCTCTGGATTTATTTTTAATAGCCAATTTCCAAAACAATTTAAACTGTACCTATTACGACAATGGTCAAATAAAAACTGCTACTGAAATGGACGGTAACACCATTGATGGCGCTTACATGGAATACTATGAAAATGGCATCATTAAAACTAAGGGCAGGTACCGCAAAGGCATTAAAGACGGCACTTGGAAACATTACAAACCAGATGGAGAATTCGATTACAAAGAAAAATACATCAATGGAGAATTGAAAAAAGCTGGCTTTTTTGAACGGCTATTTGGTGGAGAAGAAGATTAATAGGTTAATGGTTTAAAATCATTTTCATTTCCTGTCAAAATGGACTTTTGATAATCTCTATAATACCATTTTCCATTTTTTTGAATCAAAAAATCTCTTATTTCATTTTCATTGTAGGGTAAATAAAATGCCATTTCATGAATTTCGAAATTAAACAAGTTCTTCCATCTATTTTCGTTATATTCATAAACATTGCATGAATTAAGTTGTGAAAAATCAAAATAATCAATTACCAAAGCTATCTCATCTAATTCATTTTTGTTGTTATCACCAATATTAATCAAAGTATAAAGTCCAATTCCTTCCCCTAAATTTAATGTTTTAAAACCACGACCCATGATTTTATTACTTGAATGACCTTTCATATTAAACCAATGAACTAACGTATCCCATTCTCTTGGCACATACTTTATTTCTTGATGTAAATTTAAATCCAATAAAACATGTTTTAATGTGTCCAAAACAGTATCATTATTAAATTTTCCAATCAGCGTCAATTGATTATTCAATTTTCTCCATGAGTAGATTTTATAACTATTAAAATCACTTCGCTCTTTTATTGATATTAAACTTATAATTGAAGTTGATGTGGCCTTTTTTATCACTTTAGATTGGCACGAAAAAAGGAAGAGAGTTAACAATAAAATAAAAACCTTCATTTTAAAATCAATTTTTGATACAAATAAAACTCGCATTTATTAGCTTGTTCATGTCCTTCAAAATTTTGGTTTTCGTCTTTAATGTGATTGATTAACACAAAATCTTTTTTGCACTTTTTTACCCAATCAGTAAATTGTCGATGTTTTATATGAGGTATTAGTTCATTATAGCCATTAACATTCGTTGAATAAATTAATACATAACTTTCACTTGAGTCAAACAATTTAGTCAAGTATTGTTTATAAATTAAATCTTCTACTAAATAATATATGACATCCAAACTGATTGTCATTTGTGCTTTTGCTCCTTTATATTTTTCTAATGTTATAAATGCTATTGAAGCATCCTTTTTTTGTTTTTTTTGACAAAGATCAATTGCTGTTTCGCTGACATCTACTCCCAAATAATTTTCAAAAGAAATGTGATTCAGAATACTTCCGTCACCACAACCAAAATCAATGACATTTTTAATTTTGTATTGATGAATCCAATCGTTTACAACTTGGATTTTAAACTCCGAAATTTGATTATACTTGGTTTCTTTGTTCTTATTATTTATATGCCATTTTTCCCAATACTTTTTTGAAGATTTAAATGGGTTAAACACTTTATTTTTAACCAACTTCAACCAATAAAATGGGGCATATACAGGTTTCATTAATTATAAAATCTGTTTTCTAACTTCCGTTTTTGTTGTGAGATTTGCACCACATTATCTATGCTTTTATTCAATTCAAAACCAAGCAATACACACATGGTATTAAAATAGATAAGTAACATCATTACTATGACTGCTCCAATACTTCCATACAACTTATTGTAACTTTGAAATCCATCCACATAACTGCTAAATAAGTAAGTCGCTATGATGGATAATACGCTGGCAAATATGGCACCTGGTGAAAAAAACTTCCACCTTTTTTTAGCAGAATGACCAAAATAATACAAGCAACTCATGATAAAAAACAAAAGGGCGGACAATGTAATCAATTGAGTAAAATCAACAAAAAACACCATGATGGATTTATTAAGTATGTGTTTTTTTACAATGTAACTGCTTAGTAAATTTCCAGAAATTAACACGGTCAACGCTAACAATATCAATACTGTGATGACAAGGGTGAGCACTATAGAGCGAGCTCTTTTAATGAAAAAATTAGATTTTCTTTTTTCATCGTCTCTGAAATTGCTATCAAAGGCTACCATCATAGAAAATACTCCATTGCTAGCAAAATAAAGAGCTGTAATAAAACCAAAGGACAACAATCCACTCCTCTGTTTTGAAACAATGTCTCTAACTGTAGTTTTTATGACTTTGTAAGCATCATCAGGCAGAAAAAAATCCAATTGCAATAAAATTGTTTTTTGCAAACTATAACCTGGTAAATAGGCAATAAGGGTAAAAATAAAAATCAATGAAGGAAAAATGGCTAAAAAAAAGTTCCAAGACAAAGACCCTGCATAAAGATTAAATCTAGGGCTTATAATTCCTTTAAAAAAAAACTGCATGACTGAATAAAGGGAAGCGCCTTGAAAACCTGGAGGAATGATGTTGTCCAAAAAAACAATTAGCTTTCTTATCAATATAGTTTTGGCTAATTTATTTTGAAGTTGATTGATTTTTAAAGCCATTGTTTAAAACCTTAATGTAAAAGATTCCTTAACTTGTTCATGTCTAAAAAAAACAATACCCATTGCATACAAATCAATAGTAACTGTTACTTGAGGGTGATTGCATATTTTATTCCACGCTAAATTCATGTCATTGCTCCATCGAATATCGTCAAACACAAAAATACTATTGTTATGAGATTTTTCAAGACACCATTCAAAGTATGTTAAAGTTGCCTCCAAGGTATGGTTTCCATCAAAAAAAACATAATCTAGTTGTGGCAATTGAGGCAATATATGTGGCAAGGCTTTATCAAATTCGCCTGTTACAAATTGAATGTTTTGCAATTCTAATTTTTGGGCATTGTATAGCGCTATTTCTGAGCTTTTGGAATTGCCTTCTATTGTTATCAATTGTCCATTTTGTATTCCAATGGATTGATACAATGTGCTTATTCCAAGCGATGTTCCTAGTTCTAAGGCTATTTGTGGTTGGTAATAAAAACAAATTCTTTCTAACAATTCAGCGTATTTGGCAGATTTAGAACTTGATTTAGCAATGTCTTTCACTTTTTTTTTAGTCTTTTGTCCATTGCTTTTTGCCCCAAAATCAATCATTTCAATTTCAGCTTCAGTCTTTAATAAATTACTTCTTATTAACTCAATGGCATGGTATTGTGGCTTGTCTTTTCTTTTATTTAAAACATTAACAACGAAATCGTACACAAAAGGACTGTGAACAGAATGTTTTGTTCCAGAAGTGAAAAAATACAAAAGATAGTTGAAAGCAAAATTTAAAGAGTTCCACATATATTCAATACTGAAAAATTATCTTACTGAACTTTTTTTGAATGTTCTAAGCAATTTTAATTCTTCTTGTAATTTGGATATTTGTTGGTTCGCTATAATTACTTTTTGTTCAATTTGAGACCTTAAGGCGTCTGCATTTTTAGATTTAGCAAAAAATTCAATGTTATTTTTTAGGGTTTCAGAATCTTCTTTTAGCATTTTAATTTTATCATTTAAAATCCTTTCTTCATGCCTTAGTTTATCTTCTCCATTTGGCGCTGAAGCCAACATTTCAAAATGCTCTTTTAACCTTAAATTTTTATTTTCTTCAGCAGATTGTTTGTGTTTTTTATAAATTGCATCTACAGCTTTGCTGTATTTTTCTTGCAAGGTATTTTTAACTTTAAACGGCACAAAACCTATTGTTAGCCATTCTTTTTGCAACTTTTTAAGTTCTTCAAAAGCTTCGTTTCCATTTTCTACTTCAATCAGTTTTTCTACTTTTTCGATGATTGATTCTTTGTTGGTTTGATTCACTTTTTCTTCATCGTTTTTCACTTTATAGAACTCCCCTCTTTTTTCAAAAAATGAATCACAAGCTTTTCTAAATCTTTGCCAAACTTCTTCATTCACTTTTTCAGGAACAGGACCTATGGATTTCCATTTTTCTTGAAGTGATATGATGGCTTTGGAAGCTGAATCATATTGAGTGCTTATTGCAAGTTTTTCGGCTTGTTCGCACAATTCAATTTTTAATTTTAAATTTTCTTCTCTTCCGCTGTTTAATTTTTCAAAAAACAACTTTTTGTTGTGGTTAAATACATTTTGAGACTCTCTGAATCTTTTCCAAATTTGATCATTCATGCTTTCTGGGACAGGACCTATTTGTTTCCATTCATTGAAAATTGAATTAGCTTCTTCAGTTTTTTCTTTCCATGCTTTAAAATTATCGTAATTTAAATTTGAAATTAGTTCCATTTTTTCACATAAAACCTTTTTCAATTCTAAATTTTCTTTTCTTTTGGCGTTTATGACTTCAATTTGTTCCCTTTTTTCATTCAAAACTTTATCACTCGCCTCTTTAAATCGTTTCCAAATGTCTTCGGCTACATCTTTGCCGGGCACAGGACCTGCATTTTTAAAATCTTCGTGGTATTTATTGAGTAAAATGTATGTTTTTTTAATTGAATTCTCCTCGTGCAACAACGTTACTTTTTTGATTAAATCAATTTTAATTTCAAGATTTTTTTGTCTATCTAACTCCTTTAATTCGTTGTTTATGGTTAAATTATCGTAAAATTTATCAATATAAAATCTGTAACTATCCCACAATTCTTGCATGTATTCTTTAGGAACTGTTCTGATTTGCTTCCATTCTTTTTGAATGTCTCTAACTTGCTTGAAAACACTTTCTGTTTCATCTTGCATTGCCAATTCCTTCAATTTTTCAATGATGTTTTGTTTGGCTTTTAAGTTTTTAGCTTTTTCTTCTTCAGCTAGTTTTTTTTCCTCTGCTCTTTTTTCTAAAAACTTGGTATAAGCTTTGTAAAATTGCTCCTTATCTTCGTCATATCCCGGTTTAAAATCCCTGACTTCATTGCCATTGTCTGCCCATTCTTTTATTTCAACAACCCTGTCCTTTTTGATGATATCGTCAAATAAAACACGAATTTTTTTAAACACATCATTGGCTTCTTTGATGTTGGGGTAATCAATTAATGATTGTGCTTTTTTCACAAAATCTTGTTTTGTGTAAGCTGAATAATCTGTAGTATCTCTTTTATCTTCCTCTATCTCAATTATTTCATCGTGGTCTTCTGTATCACCTTTTTTTTCTAAGGTGGTGATTACTGTTTCTAATTGTGAGTCCGACTGATCTTGGGATAAAATATCCTTATCGTTTAATTCTGTATCCATTGATTTTTCAATAAAAAGGGTTGCAAATTTAGTTTTTTTTATATGTTTTAAGAAAAGATTTTATTTCTGATTTTTTATTCTTTAAATTTTTAACGAAATTAATACAAATTATATGAATTAAAAATTTTTTATTGAGAGTATTTTATATATACGATTAAGTATTTTTTTATTTTACTTTATCTAA
>CAYVDH010000091.1:0-13557 GCA_964450355.1 uncultured Flavobacteriaceae bacterium | reverse complement strand
AAAACTATACATAAGCTTGGAAGTGTCTGTGTAGGATTAGTTTCATTTATTGTGATTTTTACAGGTAAAATATCCTATGATGTTGGGTTTGAAGGTGCAGGTATTTTTATTATGGCTATGGGCACTGCAATTGGTGTTGAGTCTGTCTTATTATATAATGGCAGCAAATTAAAATCAAAAAGATTTAAATATAGTGTATTAACTACTGATGGATATAAACTTAAAAAAAGGGATTTGAAAAAATTAATGAGAGACAAAAATCTAAAGAATAATTAGCTTTGTATAAAACCAATCAATTTTTCTAAAAACTCCTTAGGATTATCTGCATGAACCCAATGCCCAGCATTGCTTACATTCATAAACACTGAACTTGGAAAATACTGTAAAATAGATGGCTTGTCTTCCTCTTTTAAATACCTTGAATTTTCACCTAACAAAAAGAAAGTAGGTTGATTAAAAATGGAGTCAAAGTGCAATTCACTGATTATTTCAGTGTAGGCTTTTTTTATTGCTTTAATGTTGCATTTTACAGAAAAGCTTCCATTTTCATTTCTATCTATGTTCTTAGCTAAAAACAACCTTACCCCCATGTTGCTTTCATATTCCATCAAAGCCTCATCAATTTCCTTTCTTGAGCTAAGTGTATTCCATGGAATTTGCTCAAATGCATCAAAATAAGTTAAGTGGCCAGCGTTGTATGTTTTTGGAGCAATATCAACTAAGATTAATTTCTCCAATCTATTACCAAATTGATTGGCTGTCCACATGGCTGTTTTACCACCCATGCTATGCCCCATCAAAATGAAAGTTTCAAAACCTAAATCATCTGCTAATTCTATCACATCCTCAGCCATCAATTGATAACTCATCTCATCACTGTGGGGTGATTGCCCATGGTTCCTGGCATCAATTGTAAATACCATAAAACCTTGTTCTGATAGTTGTTTGGCAATGTTATGCCAATTGTCTAACATACCAAAAATGCCATGCAAAATAAACAGAGGCTTACCCTCTTGTCCATATTGTTTATAAAACAGTTTCAAAAGGACTTATTCAAATGCAGATTGAATGATTGCCGCTTGTTCTTTGTCGTGTACTTTCTTAAACCCAGTAGCTGGACTTGCACTGCTTTTTCTACCGATATAACTGATAGCAAAAGGTAAATCGTACCTGCTTAAATGCATCCATGAACCCATGTTTCTTGGTTCTTCTTGTACCCAATGATAGGTTGCTTTAGGGTATTGAGCAAACACCTCTGATAGTTGTTTTTCTGGCAAAGGATAAAGTTGCTCTAGTCTGATGATGGCAACATCATTTCTTTTATCTTCATGTTGTTTAGCAAGCAATTCGTAATACAGTTTACCACTGCACAACAGTACTTTTTTCACTTTTTTAGCCTCTGCATAATTATCGCCAATCAATTCTTGAAAAGTTCCACTTGTAAAGTCTTCAATAGTGCTAACACATTGTGGGTGGCGCAACAAACTTTTAGGAGTCATCACTACAAGCGGTATTCTAAAATCGCGTTTTAATTGCCTTCTTAAGGCATGAAAGTAATTAGCAGGTGTAGTGCAATTCACCACTTGCATGTTATAACTGCTAGCAAGCTGTAAAAAACGCTCTAACCTTGCCGAAGAATGTTCTGGACCTTGCCCTTCGTATCCATGTGGCATCAGCATCACCAAGCCACTGTATTGAGCCCATTTAGTTCCTGCACTGGCTACAAACTGATCTATCATGATTTGTGCTCCATTGCCGAAATCACCGAATTGAGCTTCCCACAAGGTCAAAGCATTAGGATTGCAGGTGCTATATCCATACTCAAATCCTAACTCAGCATATTCGCTTAACAAAGAATTATACACAAAGAAAGGAGCTTGTTTATCACTCAAATGATTCAATGGAATGTATTCAGCTTCAGAATCTTCTTTTTTCACTAAAGCATGTCTGTGAGAAAACGTGCCTCTCTCGCAATCTTGACCTGCTAATCTCACTGTATGACCTTCGTTTAGCAATGTTGCATAAGCCATTAACTCACCCATTGCCCAATCATAACTGTTGTCTTTTATCATCTTCAATCTGCCTTCGTATATCTGTTGTACTTTTTTAATAGGCAAATTATCAGAAGGTATTTCATTGATTTTTTTAGCTAAATCAGTAAACGTTTTTTTATCTACCCCAGTTTTAGGATTTGATTCAAAATCTTTGCTTGTTGGATAATGAAAATTTTTCCATTGATCATCAATTTTAAGTTTTGACAATGGCGCTTTTTCTTGCTTAACCTCATCTAAAGTCGATTGCAACAATTGTTTAAACTTCTCTTCCATTTCATTAGCAATTGCTGCATCAATATCACCTCTAGCAATTAATTTTTCTTTATAAATTTCGCGAGGATTAGGATGACTTGATATGATTTTGTACAACAAAGGCTGAGTGAATCTTGGCTCATCACCTTCGTTATGACCGTATTTTCTGTAACCTAACAAGTCAATGAAAATATCGCTGTTGAATTTATTGCGGTAGGCCATGGCCATTTTAATGGTATGCACTACAGCTTCTACATCGTCTCCATTCACATGAAACACAGGGCAATTGGTAGTTTTAGCCACATCTGTACAGTAAATACTGGTTCTTGAATCAGTATAATTGGTTGTGAAACCTATTTGATTGTTTGTAACAATGTGCATAGTACCTCCTATCCTATTGGCTTCTAAGCCGCTCATTTGAACTACTTCGTACACTATTCCCTGACCTGCAATGGCGGCATCACCATGAATCAAAATAGCACATACTTTATTGATGTCTCCATTGTATTGATTATCTAATTTTGCTCTTACTATGCCTTTCACTACAGGGTTTACAGCTTCGAGGTGAGATGGGTTAGGAGCTAATTTAATTTTAACCTCTTTACCTGCAGTTGTTGGGACAACAGAAGTAAAACCTAAATGGTATTTTACATCCCCTTCAAATTGTTCATCTTGGAATACTTTGCCTTCGAATTCACTAAATATATCTGAATAGGTTTTATTGAAAATATTAGCCAATACATTTAACCTACCCCTGTGAGCCATTCCCATCACAAATTCTTGAACTCCCAATTCCGCACCATAATGCACTACGCTGTCTAAAGCAGGAATCAAACACTCAAGACCTTCTAAAGAAAATCGTTTTTGTCCAATGAATTTGGTATGAAGAAAATTTTCAAAAGCAGTGGCTTGATTCAATTTATTTAAACATTGTTTTTTTTCTTCGATGCTTAAATTGGGTTGATTTTTAGTAGTCTCCATTAAATTTCTCAACCATTCAATTTTAATTGGGTCACCTATATGCATGTATTCAGCTCCTATGCTTTCACAATAAGTAGCTTTTAGATGATTGATGATGTCTTTCAATTTGGCAGAACCCAATCCTATTTCATGACCAGCATTGAAGGTAGTTTCCATGTCAGAATCTGAAAGTCCAAAATTAGCTACATCGAGTGAGGGTGTATAATGCCTTCTTTCTCTTACAGGATTAGTTTTGGTAAACAAGTGACCTCTAGTTCTGTAGGCATTGATTAAGTTCAATACATTGATTTCTTTGATGGCATCTTCGCTTATGGCTGTATTAGCAATGGATTTTCCTGAACCTAAGTCAAAACCTTCAAAGAACTTTTGCCATCCAAAATCTACTGATTCTTTATTGCTTTGATATTGTTTATACAAATCGTCAATGTAGTTAACATCGGCATTACTTAAATATGAATTTTGTAACATAAATTTAATGGAGTTGCAAATTTAATCTAATTTTTTCAAAGTAATGTTAACGTGGATAGAAGTTATTAAATTTGATTATAATTGTACAGATAAATACCATGTTAGACCACATCGACAAAAAAATACTGGAACTGTTGCAAGAGAACGCAAGGCTCTCAAATAAAGAAATTGCAGAACAAATAGGATTATCTGTTACACCTACCTATGAAAGGATAAAAAAACTAGAAAACGAAGGTGTCATAGAAAAATATGTTGCTATACTGAACGAAGAAAAAACTGGAAACGAATTGACCGTGTTTTGCATGATCAATTTAATTGACCAATCCAGAAGCACCTTCAATGCTGTAGAGAAAATATTAAAGAAAAAACCTCAAATCACTTCTATCTATTCAATCACTGGAGCCTATGGCTACCTTTTAAAGATAGTTGTAAAAGACATCAAAGCTTTTAATCAATTTGTAGTGGATGAATTAGCTAATATCAAACAAATTAGCAAATATGAAAGCATGGTGGCATTGGACAATATAAAAAACACCACAATTTTAAACATTAAAGTTGACTGACATAACTATATCAAATAAGGATACAACCAAAGCTAAAAGCGATGTAAAGGTAAAATAACAATAACAAATTCAATGATTAAAATAGGACATATAGGGCAGCATCTCCTCGCCCTTTTGGGTTCCGTGCTTCACTAGCGTTACGCACTCTCGGGCTGCGCTTGCGCCTGAGTATAAGCCATGATTTTACGGTTTTTTTTGTGTATTTTAAATGTATTATTTTTTTATTGGGGTTGTTGGTTTAAATAATTACAAAAGATATGACCTAATATACTAATCATACTGCTATGGAAATGCTTTTAGTCTTTATTATTTTTATTATGTTTAATAGCTAAACAATGTCAAGTACTAACAAACATGTATTATCGAATGCCTTGTGTTATAACATAAAAAAATCATAAAATAAAGTTGTCCAAAAGTGAAAATCATTGCAAAAGCCCTTCAAAATGAAACGTTAAAAGTAGGAGAACTTTTGCTTTTTTTAAACAATATATTAACTAGTCGAAGATTTGCTACGGGCGTACTTTATAGCACAAATGACTATTTGAATTACTAAACTTTCGGATACCACAAAACTGTCTGCGGAGAACAGAACCTACGCCTATTGCAAATGCTCTGTGATAGCCAATGCTTTCCACAGTTATTATAGTTGAAGTGTCAATTTTAAGTGTCCGCCAAGTCCTTGCTGAATTATTTTCATAAGTGTCGAAAGTCGTATATCAGAAGAGTTGTTTTCAATACGAGAAATGTAAGATTTGTTTGTTCCACATTTTTCTGCAAGTTCTTCTTGGGTCATGCCGAGTTTTGTTCGTGCCTCTTCAAGCAAAACACCAAGTCTAAACGCTTCAAATTGTTGCTCCCATTGTTCGCGTTTAGGTTGTCCTTTTTTACCATACTTTTTGTCAAGTATTTGGTCTAATGTCGTGATATTACTTTTTGTTTTCATTTTGATATTCCTCCATTATTTTAAGTGCTTTTTCTAATTCTTGTTTTGGTGTCTTTTCAGTTTTCTTTTGAAAAGCATTACCAAGAACAACTAAATTTCCTTTGTCGAAGAATGAGAAAATGCGATAAATATTACTCCCAACTTCTACTCGAATTTCATATAACCCTTTCGTGTCTTCTAAATGCTTAAAATACTTTTTTGGAACTTGTCGAGTTACCCGAATTAGATTTAATGTCCACTCAATTTTTGCTTGAACGTTGTCAGGTTGCTCCTCGTAAAAGTCAAGAAAATAATTTTTATAAGCAATTACTTGTCTGTCGTAAGCCACTATGCAAAGTTAACTATTTAGACAACTATTTCCAAATTTATTTTTGTCAGATTGTTACTGTGTTTTCGGTCAGCTAGGATTGGATATAACTTATTTAAATACAAAATAAAACACAGCTTATCTCTCATATTTTATGTGTATAACCGAAGTTTATCTTTTCAATTTGTATTCTTTTGTTTTTAATGTTAGTGTTTTTATTTCTACAAACTTAAAACATTAAAATGAGATTTCATAAAGTTAAAATCAACTCTATTAGCTTTTTAGTTAAGTATTTATTTCATTGAAATTTAATAGAGTTGTGCAACAGTTACCCATTTTACCTGCTGGCTTTCTTTTTTATTTTTTACAATTTGTTTCGTATAGTTTACTAACTTCCTCCCAATTAATTATACTCCAAATAGCTGACAGGTAGTCACCTCTTTTATTTTGGTATTTAAGATAATAAGCGTGCTCCCAAACATCTATTCCTAAAATAGGCGTTCCTTGTTGTTCGCTAATATTCATTAAAGGATTATCTTGGTTTGCTGTTGTGGAAATAAAAAGTTTATTGTCTTTATCTATCGACAGCCAAGCCCAACCTGAGCCAAATCGGGTAGCCGCAGCTTCATTAATCAAGTTTTTCAAACTATCTAATGAGCCATATTGCTGATTAATTGCTTCAAGTAACTTTTTAGAGGGCTGAGTATTTGTATTTGGGGTGAGAATAGTCCAAAACAACGAATGATTATAATGACCTCCAGCGTTATTTCTTACTGCAACCGAATAATTTGAAATATTTTTCAGTATGTCTTCTAATGATAAATTGTTTAATGACTTACCTTCAAGAGCTTTGTTTAGATTGTTAACATAACCCTGATGATGTTTTAAATGATGAATTTTCATGGTTTGTGAATCAATAAATGGTTCTAGTGCATTATATGCATATTCCAATTGAGGTAGTTGAAACTTTGATTGTGCGTTAATTGTAAGTGCACTAGTCATCGTAGCGATAATGTATCCGATTAAAAATTTGAATTTTGTCATGATATTTGAATTTAGTTTTATGTATTAATTTACGTTCTATTTGCTTGCAGCTATAGGCGGTTTGTCTAAAAAATCATTTCCATTCAGAGAGAATGGAAAAATTAAAAAGCTGTTAAGACCATTTGTTTTATGCAAATATAACTTTTTTAATTAGTTTTTAGACAGTTTGACGTTTTTCATCTACAAGCAGGGCGATTTCAAAGATAAAATTCAGTAGGGAAAACAATTTGTCCCTTGCCAATATGTTTCCAGCGATATACAAACAGAGGCTTGCTTGTAAGTGAAATAACCTGCTGGCACTCTGTTCGATTTAAAGGAATTTCGGCTATTTTTCATTTTTAAAATTCGCCTATTGTTATCCATTTTAAATTTTATTGAATTTCAGTTTACTATCTTTTACGTTTTGATTAATTTTAACCAATCATTTACAACTAGTTTTTGTTAGCGTTAGGAGTTGTGAATTTTCTAGAAAACTCATATCGAAGATTTATTTGTAATGAATTGTATCGAGTGTTTTGCCTATTGAATGATGGGTTATATACATCTGTTATCAAATTTTTAGAAAAAATATACAACAAACTATTCGATACATTTAAAAGAATATTTTTTCTCTTAGTGAGTGGAAATTCTAGGCCAATTTCTATGCCTGTTGAAATATATGGAAAGTCATCCACAGGATACCTTTCAGTTGTATTATAGTGTTGGCTCTCATATATTTTAGTTTCTGTTAATTTTGAAAATCCTACAATAGGTGTAATAAAAAAATTTAATTTATTCTTTGGATTACAAAAGAATCTAGCTTTGAACAAATATGTTTTAAAGGAAAATTTATTCGTTTCTGTAACATTATAAAATGTGTCAATATTTGGTCTGTTAAATGAGTAAATTTGCAGTAATGGATAATAATTTATAATATTCGCAGTAAAGCCTTTTGAATAATGAATATTGCATAACAATTTTTTCGATAATCTAACTCCAGCATCAATCTGAAATTGTTTACCTTTTTTAAAAACATCTTGATTTGTATTAAACAGTCCACTTCCTACGCTGACTGTTTGGGCCTTTAAATAATAACCAATAAAGGTGAGCCAGATTAAAAGATAGTATTTTTTCATAATTATGATGTCAAAAAAATTTAATGTTTATGGTTTCAACAAATGTACATTATTTTGGTATAAATCGCTCCGCTTGAATGTAACGGTTTTGGGCTTTGCGTTCGAGCGGGTTTAGGAGCACAAAGTTTAATTTATTACTAATGTTTCATGTTATGCACTGGCTTTTTATTCGTCTAGTTCTTTCCAACAAACTTGAATTTCACGTTCTATTTGTTCCTCAAGTTTTGGTAGTACGTTTATAATCCATTCTTTACTTTCTTTTGTCAGATAATTGAAGTTTTCTTTTAATTTAAAATTCATTGCTCCAATTATTAATGGAATCATTTCACTCGTTTCTGTTGTCCCGTTTGCAAAATTTGGACCTATTAGATACTTCAATATTTCCTTCTCAAAATGAGGTTTGTAGTATAAAATGTGGGTTACGATTGGAAAATAGAAGTAAAAAAAACTATTCGTATTTGAACCATATTGGATTTTGTTAAACTCAGTCAGTAACTCTTCTGAGGCCTCATTATTGGAGTCAAAATTTAAGTTTCCTATTAACACATACGTTCTTTTAGCACTTGGAACTATTTCGCCCATTCTCTTTAAATCCGAAAATGCTTTTTCAAATTCTGAGTTATTATCTTTCTTGTTAAATAAGTTGTCAAATAATTTCACTGTCGTTTTTTTAAGCTTATACATAACGGTCTGCAGCTACCCGAAGGGCGGGACAGGAGCAGCAATTGTAATAAGATGTAAAACTATAAAATAAATACAATTTATCCAAATACAATCAGAAACTCCGCCTTTCGGGTAGGTGTTGTTATGGGCTGCATTTCTTCTCATTGTCTGTGTTTGCAATTATCAAATTTAGAGGTATCAAACTTCATTTCTGATATTTCTTGTCGTCTGTCTTTGATTAAAGCATTTAATCGTAGCCAGTAGTTTTTATTGTCGTCCCAAAACTTAGTGTCCACCTCCAAAACACTTTTCAGCAAATCACCTTCAAACATATCTCCTTCTGCGAATAAATTGTCTGTCAATGTTTCAATTGCAATATGAATTAAAAAATAAAGCCCAATTTCTTGACCAATCATTATTCTCAAATCTTCTGTAGTAAAGTTTTGAAGTTGTTTTTTTCGTAAAAAGTTGCAGGTTTTTATTAAATACGAACCTTTGTCTGAACTTAAAACAGACCAAGTTTTCTTTTCAAGGCTTTCAAGTGATTTCTGTCGCCAATTATTTTCAAGTTTTTTCATAATTTATGCTGTAGATGATTTTCTTGTCCATTTTTTACCTGTGGTCCACAGTTTGATTATGAGGAAAAAGTGTAAAGCCCAAAAAACAATCGTAGTAATTGTTTTAGAGCTTTCATAAGTATCTAATGTCCCTGTAAAAACTTTGAAAAAATCATTAATCTCTTGAAAGAGCCGTTGAATTTGACCAACGACTGCAAGTGTCAAAATGATAGATAAAACTATAAATATGTATCCAAATTTCTTCTTAGCTTTCATTGTTTCTGATGTCTTTAAACTTGCCAGTATCGGTCTGCAGAATTGCAATGGGCGGGATTTTTAGCACAAAAGTTCATTCAGAGCACAGAATTTTCGGCTAACACAAAACTGTCTTTGGAGCACGAAACCCCGCTTATTGCAAATGTGCTGTTAGCTGCTGCCACAATTCTTCCGCTTACATTTTGGTTGTTCATTTTTTACTAAATTTATTTGCTTGACTTACCCAAGTCGGTGCGTTGTTAATTGTCTGCCTGAGTAGCAAGTTTAATTGAGCCGAATGATGTTGAATATGTCTTACGTTGTAAAACAAAATTTCTAGCATCGAAAAGTTTTTGTAGTCATTAACCCAACGGTCGCTAAGTTTTTCTGCTGTTAGTCCCGTAATAAGTTGATTTGCCTTTTGTCGGCAATGCTCCAAGTAAGCAAGAAGTTCTGTCTTTGTATATGTCCTGTCAGGTTTTTTACCTGCTGGGTCAAACTCTGAAAATGTAAATAATGTCGGTGGTTCAAATATATTTGGTTCTTTCGTCAAGTAATAATCTGTCCAAAAAATGCAATGATAAGATGTATACCAAAAATTTAATGTCGTGTCCCAATGTTCTTCAGGACACATTATAATTGCATTTTCAAGCATGTCAATACTTGCTCCAAGTTGGTTCCAAATTGCGTCTTTTATTGAAGTTGAATTGTCCATATTTTTATTTTGACGTTACGTTTTGGTAGGCAGTGTTTTACCTGCTTGTGTTTCTGTCATCCCGTTTGTTTTTGCTTGTGTTCTGCACAGTCAATTCGTAATTCTGTGTCGGCAAGTTTTGTATTTAAGAGTCCACAAAAGTGTTCTTGTCTGTTTTTTTTTGCTTTGAAAAAATGGCAAGTAAAACACATTCTTTGTATGGTTATAATTCCCGCTTTGTTCAAATGATTAATAATGTCCAACAAACTTAATAATAAATTCTCTTTGTCAGTTGAATGTAGTTTGTCAATAGGGACTTGTATTTGTTTTGCAAATAAAGATGTCTGTTCGGCAATGGTTTTTCCTTTTTTAGTTAGGTTAATAATATAACTTCTTGTATCGTGTTGCTCGTATTCTTTTTTGATAAGTTGTTTTTGTTCAAGCGTTTTTATTGTGTCGCTGATGGTTGCCTTTGTCATATTGAACTCTTCAGCCAAATAACTTACTTTTCTTTTTTCGTCAGAGTGATGCAATAAAAAGAGAAGCACTTGAACTTGAATTGGACTTAATGAAAATTCTTTACTTTCATTCCAAAGTAAAACCCTAAAAGCTTGTGATACTCTTTCCAAAGAAGCAACAATTTTGCTTTCAATACTTGAATTTTGATGTGCTAAATCAAACGCTGATTTTTCCATATTAAAAATTTACTTACAATTTTCCATTTCGATTATAAAATAACCTTGTTTCTTAATGTCGGCTTCCCAATTAGGTCTTAAAGTCTCAACGTGGCAAAACCTACATTCTTTTGATGTCAAAGGTTGCCCTTCTTGCCCTTTTGTTTTTAGATACGCTTTGCCATAATCATAAATTACAACTGTATCTTTAATCTCGTCAGGTGCAAGAATGTCAAAATGCATTATTGTCCCGTCTTTTTTTGTTACATATGTGTCCCAAACTGCTACTTTCATTTTATTTGTTGGTTTATTTTAAGTTTGACTAATACCTGAAATACAGACTAAAAGAAAAACAATGTTAATGATTAATTTCATTTTTGAAAAGATAAAAAGCCCCACAAAGGTAGTTGTCCTAACTTTATGGGGCAAATTTTTTAACCTTTTACGTCTGTCATTGAAGCACCAAAGTTGATGTGTAATACATTTCCGTTTGGTGTTACCAAAGCTGGAACAGATTTTACACCTGCTTTCTCTGCTTCGTCAATTCTTGACTTGTCGTTCCCAAAGTGAACAATTTCAACTTTGTCTGAACCTAAAAGGTTTACGATGTCATGTTCTGCACTAACGCAAACAGGACAACCTGCATGATAGAAAACTGATTTACTCATTTTTTATGAATTTAATTTGTTTGACACTATTGTCGGTGCAAATATAGTTAGGATAACTAACTAAACAAGTAAAAGTTTTCACCACTTGGGTTTTCTTGTCCAAAGTTGTCAGTGTTGGTGGTTGCCACTAACGTTTTGCAGCTACCCGAAGGGTGGGACAGGAGCAGCAATTGTAATAAGATGTAAAACTATAAAATAAATACAATTTATCCAAATACAATCAGAAACTCCGCCTTTCGGGTAGGTGTTGTTATGGGCTGCATTTCTTCTCATCGTTGAAGGATAAATTTAATTGCGTTTGATTGCTGTCCGTTTGCTTGAATAATTGCAATATAATTTCCGTCTTGTAAGTCAGATATATCAAACTGCGATTCATTACTATTTATTTCAATTGTTTTAGCAACTTGTCCGCTAAGATTAATAATTTGTAATTGCCCACTACCACTAACAAAGTCAAGATTGATATTTCCGTTTGAAGGATTTGGAAAAAGTTTTTTGATTGTTGGTTGGTCTTTCTTTTTTCTGCGGTAGTAAAATAATATTACACCTACGGCAAAAAGTATTGCTGTCCCAATACCAGCATAAAGAAGATACTCTTTTTGTTTTTCCTTTTTATCAATGAAGGCAAGAACTTCTGATGGTAAATTTAATGTTGCAGGATTTGTTAAAAGAAAAACGCTGTCAATGTCAAATGATAGTTCAATTTGTCTTGTACTATCGGCAGAAGAAAAATTTGGAGAACTATATACTAAATTATAAAATGCTTGAACCTGTTTGCTTATAGCTGCATAAACGGAATTTAAAGATGTTGATGATTGCGTAAAATAAAATTGTCCTTTTGTTGATTTAGCAATTAATTGCAGTGTGTCCTTGTTTACATTACCAAGTCCGATAATGTAAATTGGAATATCTTCTTTAATTGCTTTGTCAACTACATCTTTCCAATTTAATTTTGATGAATTGTCTTGCCCGTCAGTAAGAACGACAAGAACTTTTACTCCGTTTGAATTTTTTATTTCGTCAATGCTTGTAATCATTGCGTCATATAATGCAGTAGAAAAATCGGCTTGCATTGAATCAACTATTGAATTTATTTCTCCAATGTTTTGAGTAAGGGATAGCTTTCTATCAACGGTATTTGAAAATCCTATGATACTTATAAAATCTTTTTTGGAATTAAAACTTGTCACGAAGCTTTTAACAGCTGTCTTCGCATTGTCAATTGGCGAAGTGTAACCTTTAGGGAAAACAGGCTTAAAGTTTGCATCAAGAGTAAAAAGTGCCATTCCATCTTTGTCGTAAAATTGAGAAATGTCTTCCATCATTGAACCTGAATGGTCAATTACAATTCCAAGATTTATTGGTTTGTTTTTAGATATTTGTTCAAGAGAAATCAGTTCACAATCTTGTAAGTTCTCTTTTACTGTCATTTTTTCTTTTGTTAAATTCCAAACAGGTTCTCCCTTTCTCGTTTCAGCTTTAAACACAACCGAAACATTTGGAAAGGAGTCAGGGTAAATATTTAAAATTGTCAAGTCCGCTGTGTCAACGGTTGACAAATTTCCTTTTACTTTTTCCGTCTGCCCGAAAACAGAAAATGAAAAGATTGTCACTAAAAAAAGTGTTGTTATTAATTTCATACTTGCTAAATTTTCAATTTTGTGATGTCGGTTGGGTTGTGCGTTAAAGTAGCAGCTAACTTACTAATATACAATATAAAATACCGCTTATCTCTCCTATTTTATATGTATAGCCGAAGTTTAACTTTTCAATTTTTATTCTTTTGTTTTTCATGTTAGTGTATTAATTTCTACAAACTTAAAATATTAAAATGAGATTTCATAAAGGTAGAATTACCTAAATGTCCCATTTTAAAAAAGTTACTTGCTTGATAGTTTACTAGCTTTAAAATACACATAGTTTAATGCTCGTTTTTTGGCGCTGGTTTTTGAATTAATTTTTAATTAAAATTGGTCAGAGCCTACTTTAGGGTTAATCACTGTTTGGGTTATAAATTTATAAATGATTTTACATTAGTTAAACCATTAAAATGGTTCAGCAATTCCATAATAAATGATATAGCCCATGGTTGAAACCATGGGCTATAAGGTTATAATAAATTGAAAGATATAAAATTGTCATATTTAACTTTATGCTTAATTTATTTCATTTTTTTATTCTTAAACAAATTAACCTTCCTTTCTTCTTAAGCCATGTATTTGTTAAGAATATTTTATTACAATAATAATGTGAATGCATTCATCATGTCACCCCTTCGGGGTTTGGGGAACTGCATTTTCATTGTTGTTTATAATCGTG
>CAYVDH010000090.1:0-13604 GCA_964450355.1 uncultured Flavobacteriaceae bacterium | reverse complement strand
AATTATAAAATCAAGAGAAAACTTTTGTAAAGATTTTATTATAAAAGATTTATACAAAAATTATAAAAATCTTACAGATACCATACTAACAAAAATTTTAATACAGCCCAAATATGGCACATTGAGCTTATTGGATTCAACAACACCTGAAAAAACCCTGAGATATTGTTGGAGTCCAAACGATCAAAATCTCAAAGACAATTTGGAAGATTATTTTGTTTTTAACGCTTATCATCCATATTGTCTAAATGGATTGAATCACTCTATAACAAAGGCTGTTTCTGCCTCTTTATTGCCACCCGATTCATTTAGTAATTTTAAAATCATGACCTATTTAGACTTCAATAAAAATGGAAAAAAAGATTCAAATGAAACGTACTCAAGTGCTAAAATATTTTTAGATAAAAACCAACTTTTAGAAACTTATGTGACAAATGAAAACGGAATTTTAGAATTTAAAAAAATAAAAGGAAAACATGTGTTCAATGTCTTTAATTCCTTTGAAACAAAATCTACCAGCTCAGATGTCATTATTTATAGCCAATTTGATAGTTCGTATTTAATTGAATTGGGCTTTGTTAATCTAACAGGTATAAAAGGTAAAATATTTGAAGATTACAATAAAAACTGCTTGTTAGAACCTACTGAAAAAGGCATTGCTGGAGTAAAACTTATAGATTACGACAATCATACGACTTGTTATACAGACATCAATGGCAATTATTTTTCCCCTTCAAATGGAGGTAATTATCACCTTAAAATTGACTTGCCAGAAAAATATAAATTCAATTGTCAAAACAACATCAAAGGGTATTTAGATAGCCATACAACTATACTGAACAAACATATTTCTTGCATTAAAAATGACAGCATCATGGATGTATCCGTAAAACAACTGAGCAACTATCTAATGAAAAACAACAGCAAATACACGAATAACATTCTAATTAGCAACAATGGCCCAAAAACTATAAAATCAATTAAAGTTAATCTTAATACTTCTAAGTCTTTGTCTCAATTTTCTAGCACTACTCCTTACCAAATCAATAAAAACAATGTAGAATTTGATATTGATTCAATTTCAGCTTTTCAAGTTAAAACCCTTCAATATAGTTTTTTCTTAAATAAAGATAGTACTGATAAAAGCACTCAATTGTGTTTTGAAATTAATGCCCTTTTTAATGACGATATAAAAGAAAACAATGTTTTTAAATTATGTGAACCAATTCATGATAGCTTTTGTTGTAAAACCAATATTGTATCTTTATCAAAAGATTCAATCAATGAATTAAATCCAAATTTAACATATAAACTCAATGGAGTTAAAACACAAAACAATCAACTTTATTTTAGTTTTGAAAATGAAATTGATAGTCTTCAATTTGATTTAAATTCTTTTAAACTGATTGAAAATCCTTATAATTTCAATGTTACTCTGTTTGAAGGAAAAATACAATTTGAGCTTTTCAACAACAACATCAATAGTTATAATCCACTCTATGTTGTATATGATCTAAAATTAAAAAACAAAATCACTGAAGTAATTAAAATTAAAAACAAAGCACATTGGATAACTAATAACAATGCTCCAATTGTGACAAATGAATGCATAAATCACACCCAGTCAGCCATTAAAATCAATCTTTTGTCAAATAAAGAAATGTGCGAAGGAGGATTAATCAGCATTACTACAAACACCCAATTTATCCCTAACTCTGACAATCATTTTCTAATTTCATTTATTGATAGCTTGAAAGACTTTAATCAGTCCGAAATCATCTTTGATACAATATCTACCAATTTAAGCAACTTATCTATTCATTTACCAGAAAAATACAAAGACATTAAAGTCCGATTAAAAGTTCAAAGTACTTCACCACCCTCAACAAGTTTCGACAGTGAATCAATTCAATTTATTGAAATAAATCCCAAACCCCAATTGAATTTAAACAGCAATTTAATTTCAGGTCGAATTTGTGAAAATGAAGAATTGACAATTGAAGCAACTGGAGGATCAACTTATTTGTTTTATAAAAACGACACACCAGACAGTATCTATTTTTCTAGCAATAACATGTTTAAATTTGTACCCAAAGAAAATGGAACTGTTTATGTCGAATCAAAATCGAATAAAAATTGTTTAAACAAATCAAACACTCTATCATATTCTATATCTAACTTACCTTCGATTCAATTTAAAGTTTTAGAAGGGAATATGTGCAATGGCGATTCAATTAAAGTAGAAGTCAATGGAGTAAAATCATATCGACTAATGATGAATATTGACACATTTGACAACATTCTAAATCCTATTTATTCATTCATCGGCAAAAGTGAATATCAACAAATAAAAATTTTGGGTATAAGCGAATTTAATTGTACGAATACTGACAGCTTTGACTTTCATGTATTAGACTATGCAGAAAAACCATTGATTACAACATCAAATAACACGCTTATAAGCAATATTAGCTCCGATATACAATGGTATAAAGGAGATGAACCAATAAATGGAGCTTATTTCCCACTATATTCTCCTACCATGTCGGGTCAATACAAAGTCATTCATTATCCAAATAATTATTGCCCAACTTTTTCAGATAGTTTGGATTATGTAATAACATCCATTCATTCTTTATCTTTTAAACCATTACAATTTTATCCAAATCCAACAAATCAGTTTTTGTACATAGAAAATTCAAATGAAATATCCTTTGAAATTGATTTGTACGACTCTAAAGGAGCAAAAATCAAATCATTCATGGTATATAATGGAGTATCTATAATGGATTTGAGCGATTTAAGAAAAGGTATATATGTCCTAAAATCAAATACAGGCTTAAAGTTCTTAGAAAAAATAATTGTGTATTAATTTTATTTCTCCTCAATTACTTTATTCATGAATTCATCAGAACCTTGGTGTTTTATCCATTTTTTCTTTTTATTGAGTTGGTAATAATCAATTCTTCCATCGGGAATGTAATATTGCCTTAAGCCCATTGCTCCTTGATTTGAAGGAACTAAATTAGAAAATGTAATTATTTTTTCCTTGGTTTCTACTTCAAATCTTAACAACATGGTAGATGCATCGGCAAATTCATAAACAACTCTGTATTGAGGAGTAAAATCGGCATCTGATTCATGAAATAATGGAGCCCCTAAATGCAATTCTCCATCTTTATCAAACCATAAAACATCAATTACTTTTTTGTTCATGAAAGAACTCATTCCATCTAATCCCAATACAACATAATAATCTTTCTTTTTCTTTTTAAAATGAAACATTTGATAATACAATGCTCCCACCCATTCATCAGACATTAAATCATCATACAAAAAGGATTTAGCTTGTTGAGATTTGTTTTTAAGCCATATAACTTGAGATTCTGAATTGATTTTTTTGCGGTATAAAACAAGGCAGTTGTTGGTGTACTCTTCTTTGTCGTTAACATACACCCAGCTTATGATTTTGAGTTTTTGGTCTTGAGAATACAAAACTGAAACGGTGTTTTTAATTGAATCAAAATTAACCTGAAAAGCATTTTCATCATTCACTTCAGATTTTAACAATGCAATGAATGAATCGTTATAAATCAGTCTTTTTTGTTCGTCTTTACAATAACGAAGACTGTCTGAATATTTTTTAAATAATGGATTGTAGTCTTGAGCTTTTATTATAAAATTCAAGAACATAAAAACCAAGAAACAAATATACTTAAACATAGGCTGTTTTTAATATAAATTCAAAACCATGCCAATTTATTGTATGAATGAAAATTAAATCAATTCAATGACCATTGCGCTGGCACCACCACCGCCATTGCATATAGCAGCTGCTCCTATTTTCCCACCATTTTGTTTTAATACATTGATAAGAGTAACTATGATTCTAGCACCACTTGCACCCAAGGGATGTCCTAGTGCTACTGCACCTCCATTGACATTTACTTTTGCTGGATCTATATTTAATAAGTGATTGTTAACCATGCCCACAACGGAAAATGCTTCATTAAATTCAAAAAAATCAATATCAGATACTGAAACCCCTGCCATAGCAGCAGCTTTAGGCATGGCTTTACTAGGTGCTGTTGTGAACCATTCTGGCTCGTGTTCAGCATCAGCAAAACCAGTGATTTTAGCAATTGGTTTAATCCCTAATGACTCAGCTTTTTCTTTGCTCATTAATACCACTGCTGCTGCACCATCGTTCATGGTACTAGCATTAGCTGCAGTAACTGTTCCTTCTTTACTGAAAGCAGGTTTTAATGAAGGGATTTTATCAAAATTCACATTTTTATACTCTTCATCATGATTAAATAAAGTAACATTTCCTTTTTTATCTGTTAATTCTACTGGTACTACTTCATCGTTAAATTTACCATCAGCCCATGCTTTGGCTGATTTTTTATAGGAATTGATTGCAAATTCATCTTGTTGTTCACGTGTAAAATTGTATTCAGCAGCACATTTATCAGCACACCAACCCATCATTTGATTGTTGTAAACATCCAATAATCCATCGTTAGCTAATCCATCTACCAAAGGTATATTACCATATTTAAATCCGTTTCTGCTTCCCATCAAATAATGAGGCACAGCACTCATGTTTTCCATTCCTCCAGCAACTACTATTTCGGAAACACCAGTTAATATTTGTTGAGCCCCTAACGAAATGGATTTCATTCCACTAGCACACACTTTATTGATGGTGGTACATTGAACTGTGTTAGGTAATCCAGCAAATTTAGCCGCTTGTCGTGCTGGTGCTTGACCTAATCCAGCTTGTAACACTGAGCCAAAATACACTTCTTCAACAAGATTAGCATCCAACGAAATTTTATCTAATGCTCCTTTGATTGCAGCAGCACCTAATTTTGTTGCAGGAACACCAGAAAGTGAGCCCATAAAACTACCCATAGCAGTTCTTACTGCCGATACTATATAAACTTCTTTAGTCATCATTTTTCAATAAATTTTTGGGCGAAATTAAGTAATTAATTTTTATTCCTTATCCAATTCTTTTAAATATTAATTTAAAATAGTTGATATTTAAAACAAGATTTATATATTTTTTCATTTTTATAACGCATTATGGAATTTAGGAGTTCAGAAAATCAGAATTTAATCAGACAAACTTGCAAAGATTTTGCAGAGAAACATATAAAGCCACATTTCATGGAGTGGGATGAATCTCAAAAATTCCCTAGAGAGTTGTTCAAACAAATGGGAGAATTAGGTCTGATGGGAATATTAGTTCCCGAAGAATATGGTGGCTCTGGTTTAGGATACTATGAATATTCAGATGCCATTGTTGAAATAGCTAAAGTATGCGGTTCAATAGGTTTAAGCATGGCTGCTCACAACAGCTTATGTACTGGCCATATCATGAAATTTGGAAATGAAGAACAAAAAAGAAAATGGTTGCCAAAACTTGCATCAGGTGAATGGATTGGCGCTTGGGGTTTAACAGAGGCTAACACTGGTAGCGATGCTTTAAGAATGAAAGTTACAGCAAAAAAAGATGGCAATGAATGGGTTCTTAATGGTGCTAAAAACTGGATTACTCATGGTATCTCTGGAGATGTAGCTGTTGTATTAGCCCGAACTGGTGATTTATTAGATTCTCATGGCATATCTGCCTTTGTAGTGGAAAGAGGAACGCCAGGATTTAATGCTGGAAAAAAAGAAAATAAACTAGGCATGAGAGCCAGCGAAACTGCTGAAATGGTATTTGACAATTGCAGAATACCTGAATCCAATTTGTTAGGAAATGTAGGTGATGGCTTTATACAAGCAATGAAAATATTAGATGGGGGCAGAATTTCTATTGCTTCTCTAGCTCTTGGTATAGCTAAGGGAGCTTACGAGGCTTCATTAAAATATGCAAAAGAGAGAGAACAATTTGGAAAACCTATAGCAGAATTTCAAGCCATTGGTTTCAAATTAGCAGACATGGCCACTCAAATTGAAGCTTCAGAATTACTCATTCAAGAATCTTGTCATTTAATTAATACTGGGCAAAATGTCAATAAAGTATCTGCTATGGCGAAATACTATGCAAGTGAAACATCTGTAAGGGTTTCTACTGAAGCTGTACAAATTTTTGGAGGGTATGGATACACTAAAGACTTTCCTGTTGAGAAATTCTACAGAGACAGCAAACTATGCACCATTGGAGAAGGCACTTCTGAAATACAAAAACTAGTTATTTCTAGAGCAATACTTAAGTAAATTTTCTTAATAAAAGGGGCGCTATTTCCACACCTTTCTGGTCTGCTATCGCTCCCCTGCTTCTTTGCATTGCGCACCAACAGTATAGTTTAATTCGGTAAATATTTTTTTAAAGAATTCATTTGTTTTTTTTTCAAAAGCACCACCTTTTTTGGAAATAAATCTATTTTATATTAAATTTCGGTAAAATATCCCAACCCTATATTTATCTAATCAAACAATTATATATTAGTTTAAAATTGAACTATTATAGACTTGTCATGATTCAAAAATATTTTTTAACGAATATATAATCATATCTTTTCTAATATTTCTTTTTTTACAAATTCGTAAGCTTCATTTATATTGTATTCAATTCCGTTTCTCAGCAACCCATACATATCTCCTGTGAAGTCAGCATCTTCAATTTTCTTTTCCATATTGTGAATAAACTCCTTTTGTGTTACTTCATTTCCCTCTTCATTCATATAGTGCTTGAAAGCCTTAATTACTTTTTCTATGTTTACATCTGTATTTTTCAAGGCATACCACAAATCGAATAAATCACGCCCTTTCTTTCGCTGGTATAAAGCTCGAAGCTTGGTGGCTAAGAGTTCATCCAGTCTATAGGTTGGAACTAAAGCTTCTCCTTTATCCCATTCAGAATCCAACTTTACAGGAATATTTTGTAAGCCATAAACAGAAAAGTGCTCTCTGGTATTAACTTCAATTTTTAGTTTCATAGGTATGTCATCTTCAGAAATAATACTGTAAATTATGGTATTGTTATGCTCTTTTTGCTTGATACGAGGTTTTCCCAAAAATAAAAGCTGCTCCCGAATCCTTTCTATAATCGCACCAAACGATTCTGCTTTTACTTGTACCAAATCAATATCTTCCGAATATCTTGCCGCAGGAGCTAAATATAATTTATGTAATGCCGTCCCTCCACGGAATGCCAAACGTTCTTTGATAAATTCATCACTAAACAAAGAAATCAAAGCTCGTTGTATAATCAAATCCTGTTCTACCTGATAATTCTCCTGCCAAGGTGCCTGCTTTCGCCAAGCTGTTATGTAAGACTGTGGTATCATATATCTGCTTCTATTTCTATGTTAGGTGCAATTTTCCATCTATTTCCAGTTGTCATATTTTCGGGTTTCTTTTTTTGTGGTCGTAATAAAACTGGATAATGTCCAATAGATTCAAGGTAAGTGTATAGTTTGCTACTTAATTCATTTTCATTCAATACACATTCTAATACATATCCTAAACGCTGCACGACTGATATTTCACAATATTGTTTTACAGTTTCTAATAATCTATCAGGTTGTATCACTTCCTTTAATTCTTCGATTACTGTAGCCACACGATTAAATCCTCCCACTTCATTATAATAGCTTACCAAATCCAAGGCAGTTAGTTCAGGTGATGAAATATTGATATATCCCGTATCTACTTTTTTCTTTATGACATCCTTTTTATTCCATTTTTTTTTAATATAAAAATGAATACCTACCTTATCATTTTGAATCGCTCTTAATGCAATACCTTCTGTAATAATTGAATAGTTTTGAGGTTGCTGATGAGCTGCTCCGTGGTAAGCTGCTGCGTTTAACAATCCAACATAATAATCCCTGTTTAAAAACTTCATCAAATCATTTACATACAAACTGGTAGGAATAATGCCTTTGGATCTGTATTCTGGTGGAACAATGACATAAAACCCTCTACGAACCATTACTACCGATTTCTGATTTTTGAGTCGTTGCAATGTTTTTTTCAGAGCATTTTCTGATACTCCTAAAAGACTATGCAATCCTTCGGTAGTAAAGCTATACTTACCGTTTGCTCTTTGTTCATCAATAAAGGAGTCTAAATATTTATATTGCTCTGCCATTTTTTAGTAATCTGTTGCAATATGGGCCTAATTTTAACCCTTTTTGCAATTACAAACTTAAACATTTACATTATTACAACCAAACTTTTAATAAATTATTTTTAATTTGTTAAGTTTTTAACACTATCTTTATATCCTATATTATTAATTTATTTGAACAATAACGTGTTTTTAAGTTCTTGCAACAAATAGCTCATTGCAATACTCACATATTCTTTATACTTCTGATTTATTGGCCATTTTACACCCTTTTATGCCATTTAGTAATTTGTGTACCATAATTTCACCAAAAGCTTTATTAATGCACAAAAAAAGTTTAAAAAGTCGTTTTAGGTACAACAAAGGTCCAAATATTTACATAAGAAACAAATAACCTCACAAATGAACAATTAAACTAATAATGGAAATGCCTATTTAATAAGGATTAATTGCGTTTTATAAAAGTTACTTATCACTTGTTTTAAATTATTTACTTACTTTCTAAAATCCTTAAAAATTCAAATTGCGAATATTTTTGAATAATATCCTTCCAAAAAATAAAAAATCAATCATTTTCCCCCTACCTCATTTTTACCTTTATAACTACTTTTTTACCTGAAATCGTTTCAAAAATTGGCTTTAATATCAATCTTGCATTTTTCTCTGTTTCAGCTATAATCCCCATTTCTTTTGCTTCTTTTTCTAGCTCTTTTTCAGCTAATTGATATACCTCCTCCACTATTTGCTTGGTGTCTTCTTTAAAATAAACTCCACTGATGTCATATACTTTTGATTTTTCGTGGTTTAATTTAATGTAACAAATTTCAGGTTTTGGCAAATTGATGGTGATGCTATCGCCAGTTCTTTTTACATCATTCTTATTTATTTTTGTTAAATCTATGCATCCTACTGCCTCGCCTACTGCTATAAATAACACTTTAGAATCGGGCCACCATTCTTTTACTATTTGTTTTGACAATACATTTTTTATGGTAAATTTTGTTAATTCCATTTTACCCATTGATTCTATTTTTTCTACTAATGCATCGTGAGTAATTACTACTTTATCTGATTGGCTGAATTTTTTGAACAAGAAAAAACCTAGTAATGCAATCAAAACAATTACTAAGAACTTTCCACTACCAGACCTGATTAATGCTTGAATTAATTTTAATATCATGTATTATGGTGTTGTAATTGGAGTTACTTGATAAGTGAACATTTTACCATTCATTAATTTAATTGTAACAGTATATGTTTCGTTTTCCAAAATAGGTGTTACAGGCTCCCAAACTATGGAATTTAAACCGTACCCATTGGCAATGGGTTCAATTTTCAACTCTACTGTTTCATTTTTAGAATTTTTCATACTGACAGTAGCTTTATCAAAGTTTTGTTCCATAGAAAAACTCCATTTTTTGAACACCATCATTTTAGGAACATATCCTTGCGGTGGCCAAGCAATGTATTTGGATTTGTAAACATTGCTATCTTGTATATTTGAATTATCTATTGCCAATAGTGAAGTGTAATTATTGGAAGTTCCAATGCCCATAAAACTTGAATAAGGATACAATAACCATCTGCGATTTCCAACAGTGCTATGGTTATGCCCCATGGCTGCTGTAATAGCAATCGATGGATTATTATCTTTACTCAGTATCGATAATTTTAATGCATCAAATCCTGCGGGCACGTAACATCTCCAACCATCGTTGGGTTCATGACTCATGCTTCTGTTGGCTTCACACATTAATGCTGCAAATTGGCAATTCTCATTGTAATCGTTAGTTAAAGTAATTTCTTTGACACCAGCCATTCTTCTAAAATAGTTAATTCTATCTTCTAATTTAAATACTATATCGCTGTTCATTACACCTACTTTACAACTATCCACTATCCCATTCCATTTGTAAGTGATGACATTGGGCTCGGTTTTACCAACTAAAATTCTGCTTCCAAAATAATTGACTTTAAAGTCTTTCTCAGCCAATTTCTTACTCCAATCGTCATTGTTTTTTTTCAAATCAGGGTATAATGTGTATGACTCGTTCAATACTTGCTTAGACAATGAAAAATTATTGCTATCTATGCTTTCTTGAATTAATTTTTGTCTTAATTCTTTTGCCTTGTTTTTAAAAGACAAATCTTTTGGAAAATCTTTAGCGCAATCGTCATTTAGCCAAATCATAGATAATTTTAGAAGGTAAGGCACATTGGTTTTGTTCATCTCGTTGGCATAATCTTTTCTACCATTGATGTGATTCATGTTTTTAGGCTCCAAAAGCAAATATTCTTTAAATAATATCTCCGCATACACAGGTTTTATGTTTCTATCCAAAATGACATGCCTAGGCTTTGGCAAAGTATTAGCAATTGGGAATTGATTATTCAATGTATTAAAGGCTGCAAAACATGCTTTGCGCAATCCAATGTCTCCAAGATATTGATACAATTGAATATAAAATGTTTCTTTATTTAATCCAGCAAAAACATCAAATTTATTTATTTTTTCTTTAATTTTTTCTTTGTTTTTTTTCTTTTCAGCAAATTTATTCATCAATTCATCAAACCCTTTTTGATCGTTGTTATTTGCTAATCCATTTAATAAAAATATGAAGATTGCATTTTCCTTGTGATTCAAAAAAGAATCGAGAGGAAATTCTGTTAAGCCACGGTCAACAGCTATAAGATAATCCTCGCTAGGAGGTATTTTTTCCATGGCATATCTCATTAAATTATAAGTGTATTCCATTAATTTAGGATCGTTAGGAATCACCTCTTTTCCATTTCTAACATGAATGAAAGCTGTATCAAATTGCTTGTTATCAATGTAATATTTACCTAATTTTCTGAATGGCTCACGGTAATAATTCAATATTTTAGCACTGCTATCAGAGACATAAGCATAAATCATTTGTGATGCTTGTTTATAGTAATTGACACTTTCGTATTTTTGACCCAATTCCCAATAGCAATTTCCTATGTACACTAAAGATTGGGTATCTATTCCAAAACTTAAACTGCGTTTAAAAATTGGCAAAGCTTTGGCATATTTCCCCGAATTATAAGCATCCACTCCTTCTTTGTTGTTTAACTTAATGAGGGTTTGGAAATGCTGTAAATTTTGAAGATAAAATGAATGTTTAGCTGTGTTTGATTCAAATTTTAAAATTGACTTTTCTAAATATTTAACAGATTCTTTGAATGCATTTGGAAATTTTTCATTCAATGACTTGTCTTGATAAATCTGAAACATGATTTTAGATTTTAACAAAAGTACATTAGGCAAATCCTTGAGTTCTTGATCTTGCAAACATTTATCAATGTATTTATTTGCTGATTTTGCTTTGTTATTTTGATAAGCAAGTTTTGCTTTTTCTAAATTTTTATTTTGTCCTTGTGTGTTTACACAAACAATAAGGGCGAAAAATAAGATGATGATATTATACTTCATTCGGTTATTTAACTATTATTTGATTAAAAATATTGTGGTCGGTTGTAGAACTCAATTCCACAGTCCAAGCTTCGGGCTTTTGATTGAATAATACTTTAGTTTTTGCCCAAGTTGATTCAAACAAATCTGAATTTCTATAATGCTCAAGGTCGTCTATGCTATTCCAAATGCTATGTGTGTACATGACATTGGAATTGAGTTCAGAATATAAACTTAAAAAATAACAACCAGGCATGTTTCTAATGTTGTTTTTAGTTTGTTCAAATAGGTTTTTAAAATTCTCAATTTCTTCGGGTTTAAAGCCCATTTTTACAAATCTGATTATCATATTTTTTCTATCATTAATTTTGTGTCATCTTTTAATCGAAACAATTTCATTGCATTACCCTGATTAATAGACAATTTTAAATAACTTGTTTTGTTAAAAGTAAATACAGCTACTCCCTCATCTACTTGATGAACACTGTCTTTTATCTCATAAAAAAACACATTAGGTACATGTTGTATTTTTAACTTAAAGGAGCTTCCATTTAAAAAATCAAAAACTTCATTTTTTTGTATATTGAAATACACATTGCCAAGTTCATCAGAGAATATCCTCTCTCCTATTAAACACTCACCTGTGTTATTTGATTTTTTGGGGTATTTAATGACATAATGAGGATTAGGTGTTAACAATTCTAATTTATTATTTTTAACTATTTCTAATGTTTCTTCTAAGGTGAATTGATTAGCTGACCATAAATGGTGTAAATCTATTTCAGGAAAAATTAAATTTAACAATCCATTATCTGGCAAAATCAACCAATTATTATAAAAGTTATAGACAATTTTTTTAGTTGAATTTCCTACTAAAACAAGGGTGATAAAATGATTATCCGATTCAATTAAAACTTGTTTGCATACAAAAGCAGCTTCGGTAATGTTACCTAATCTAATTTGATGAGTAATATCGATGATTTGATTTAAGCCCAATTTAAACAACGACTTTTTCAACAATCCAACTTGGAAAGAAGAAGAAGAAAATTCTGTAATTAGTTGGACTGTGTGCAAAATTTAGTTAATTTCGTAACAAAAATAAAGGCTTCACTCACATTAAAAAAAAAGAATAATAAACATTGGCTGAAAAAAGTATATTTATAGAAGATATTCAACCTCAGGAAGTGCATGGTGCAAATGATTTTTTTCTGACGTTAATAAAAAATAAAAATCCTAAAATCAAACTCATTGCCAGAGGTAATGAAGTTAAAATAATAGGAGAAGATAAAGAAGTGGATGTGTTTGAAACCAAATACAATCAATTTGTCTCTTTATTAATCAAAGGCAGAGAGCTTAATGAATCCATAATAAGTGAAATATTTGGTTCGGAAGATTTTGAAACTACAGTAACAATTAAATCCGATTCAGAAAACCACATCATTTTGCATGGTAACAATGGGAAGCCCATTAGAGCTAGGACAACCAATCAAATAAAATTAGTTCATGAAATAGCCAACAACGACATCGTATTTGCATTGGGGCCTGCTGGTACTGGAAAAACCTACACGGCTGTAGCAGTAGCTGTAAAAGCTTTAAAAAACAAAGAAATAAAAAGAATTATTTTAACTAGACCTGCTGTTGAAGCTGGTGAAAGTTTGGGATTTTTACCTGGAGATTTAAAAGAAAAAATAGACCCGTATTTACGACCACTATACGATGCCTTAGATGACATGATTCCTCCTGATAAACTGAAATCATACATTGAAACTAGAACCATAGAAATTGCTCCATTGGCATTCATGAGAGGTCGTACATTAGACAATTGTTTTGTGATATTAGACGAAGCCCAAAACACCACCGATTCTCAGTTAAAAATGTTTTTAACCAGGATGGGGCCAAGTGCTAAATTAATCATTACAGGAGACTTGAGTCAAGTAGATTTACCTGCAAAACAAACAACCGGACTGTTAAAAGCTACCAAAATTTTAAATAAAATCAAAGGAATTAGCATTGTCGCTTTGAATGTTAACGATGTGGTTAGACACCGTTTAGTTAAAGAAATCATCAAAGCATACGAAG
>CAYVDH010000089.1:0-13608 GCA_964450355.1 uncultured Flavobacteriaceae bacterium | reverse complement strand
CAGAGAAATTACAACACAATTCAAACATATACTCATCTATTGGTTTTTCAAATAATAATTCTTACAATAAAGACAATTACAATGGGCCGTTTAGTTCAAATTTTCAAAACTTAAATAATAAAAGCAATAACTTAAATTTTAGTTTTAATTATTCTTCAAACAACAGAATGTACAAAGCCAATAACAGTTTTAAACTTTTAAATTACAGCCTTGGTACAACAATGTCAAGTAGCAATTCAATTGATGAACGTAGATATTCAAGCTCATCTTCTGATTATTATTATAATTATAAATTCAAAAATTATCATTTTAATGCAAATTTAGAAATAGGATTTGGCAATGGTAGGTTAGAATACGTTACAGATCCTATTTTTACAGCGTTTATGTTGAAAGATTTACAAGCTAAAGCTGGTGTTGGTGCTATAACAAATTCACAATTAGAAGCAATAGCCAAAGGCATTACCACTATTAGAAACACACGATTTATTGATTTTAGGTTCAGATTGATAGACCAACTTGAAATGTTAGACAGTGTTTTGCAGGCCAATGGCATAAAAAGCGAAAAAGCTACTCGATATTTTACTACCATCAATGACAACTGGCTTTACGCCACTCAACTTGGAAGATTTTCGGGCAGCAGATGGAGCTATTATTTAGATAACAGTGTTTATAGCTCAAATAATAAAAATGAAAATGACAGAAAAATATCAAACTCACTAAATACAATTAACACATATTTTAACAGAAATATTTACAATGGCATTGCCATAAATTACGATTTTTCTACTCAAAAAAACTTAAACACTCAACTGTCTTGGGGAGCCTATTTAAACAGTGGATTAGAACATCAAACCAAATTAGATAAATTTGAAGACAGCATAGGTACAAGTGGATATAAAAAAACTGAAACAAAAACAAAACCCGATGCTATAAAATCATCCATTGGAGGGTATTTTGAATACTTATGGCAACCCAATACCCGTACTTATTTAACCATGCGAATTTCTCCATACATAGCATCTAATAGAAGTGTATTGAGCTTGAGAACTGCAAATCTTACTAATTCTATGAGTAACAGTTTGGAATTTGGGAACAGTTTAAACCTAGGATATTTTAAATTTTTTAACCCTCGATTTTATGCTAGTGTAAATGCAAATTTTAATGTACGTAGAAATAGAACTTTGAGTGTTCAAGACCAAACTACAGCACCTTACCCAATTTTAACCTCAAGAAATATTAACCGTAACTTATATTTTTACCATCAATTTGAAATAGGTATTAATTATATTTTATTTTAAAAGCTTACAAAGATTGAAGTGTAATTAAATGCTTATAAAGGCCATTTTCTTTCTGAATTAACTCATCGTGAGTGCCTTGTTCAGCTACTTTGCCTTTGTCTAGTACCACTATTTTGTCTGCCTTTTTAATGGTGCTTAATCTGTGTGCTATTACTACACTGGTGCGGTTCAACATCAATTGATCTAATGCCTCTTGTACCAATACTTCGCTCTCGCTGTCTAATGCACTGGTTGCCTCGTCTAACAACAAAATTGATGGATTTTTAAGTATGGCTCTGGCTATGGCTATTCGTTGTTTTTGCCCACCAGATAACTGTATTCCTCTTTCGCCTACTAGGGTATTAAATTGATCAGGAAACGAAGTGATAAATTGATAGGCGTTGGCTTGTTTTGCAGCTTCTATTACTTCGTCCATGCTGGCTTCAGGATTGCCATACATGATGTTGTCATAAATGGTTCCTCCAAACAATATGATGTCTTGAGACACATATGCTATTTGGTTGCGCAATTGATGAATGGAATAATCATTGATGTTTTTATTATCTATTAAAATGTGTCCTTTATCTACATCAAAGAATTTAAGCAACAACGAGGCTATGGTGCTTTTGCCGCCACCACTGCTTCCTACCAAAGCTACTTGTTCTCCATGTTTTACTTCAAAACTAATGCCCTTTAACACTTGTATTTCTGCTCTTGAAGGATAGCTGAATTCAACATTTTGTAATAAAATATCGCCATTTATTTTTAATTTGTCATTGCCTTTTGTATCTATGATTTCTCCATCCAATTGCAACAATTCCCTTACTCTTTGAGTAGCACCTATGGTTTTTTGTAACTGCCCAAACATGTCTGCAAATCCAGCCAAAGTACCACCTACAAAACCACTGTATATGACAAAGGAAATAAGCTCACCTGCTTCCAATTCTTTCATGTTTACCATCTGTGCTCCATACCACACCACAAAACCAATGGCTCCAAATACGGCAAAGATGATGAATGAAATAAAAATGCCTTTATACACTCCCGATGATATAGCAAATTGAGTTAAAGATTGTATGTTCTTGGTGTATCTGTTTTGCTCAATTTTTTCCGCAGTAAATGCTTTTACTACACTAATACCTTGTAATGTTTCCTGAACTACAGAGGCGCTGTCAGCCAACATATCTGTTTCTTTTCTGCTCATTTTGCGAATTTTCATCCCAAAAAAAACAGCTCCTATGGCAATAATTGGAACTATGCTCAGCATGATTAAAGCCAATTTCCAAGAGATAAAGAAAATAAGAAACAAGCCAATAAACAGGGTGATTAATCCTCTTAAAAATTCAGCCAGGATAAACGAAACTGTGTCTTGAATCTGACCTGTATCTGCCGAAATTCTACTAGTCAAATCTCCAACTCTTTGCCCGCTGTAAAAATTCATTGGCAATGAAATTAATTTTTGATACAGCGTTTTTCTCAAATCTGCAGTAGCATTCACTCCACTTTGAGTTAATAAATAAACACGCATGAACGAAAACACCATTTGTACTCCCAATTGAATAAAAATGAGCAACAACAAGGTATTTAAACTTAAATGAGCATCTAAAAAACCCAATTTAGAATTAGATTTTAAAGGATTGTCATTCATAGTACCTGTAACAGCATCTATCATTTTTCCCATTAAAAAAGGAAACACCATGGTACTAAGTGCAGAGAGGGAAATAAAGACTAATCCACCAATAAAATACCATTTGTATGGTTTTAAATAATGGAGTAAAAATTTCAGTTCTTGAAACGATTGTTTATTTATTTTAGATTTAGGTAAATCTCTGTCTTGTCTGCCAGCCATTGAATTAAATTAGAGGGGCAAAATTAAGTGCTTTATTGAGTATTTAGTTCAGTGTGGTTTTATTTACACCGATTAAAAACTAATATTATCTAATTAAGGCAACAACCTGCCGTACATTCTTGGAAAAGGAATGCTTTCTCTGACGTGTTTTAATTTGCACAACCAGGTTACTAATCTTTCTAATCCCAATCCAAAGCCAGCATGAGGAACACTTCCATATTTTCGCAAATCTAAATACCATTCAAATGCTTCCATTGGCAATTCATGTTCGGTGATTTTTGAACGCAGTTTCATTTCGTCTGTTTCTCTCTCTCCTCCACCTACAATTTCACCATACCCTTCGGGAGCTAGCACATCTACTCCTCTTGCAAATCTGTCGTCATCAGGATTTCTTTTTAAATAAAAGGCTTTTACAGCATGTGGCCAATCGTACACCATGATAGGGGAATCAAACAATCTGGTAATGACTGTCTCATCGCTACCACCTAAATCATTTCCGTATTCAAAGTTCTTAGCACTGGCTATCCATTGTGGGATATTTCTTTGAGCCTCTTCTAAATCTTTTAATTCATTTTTAAGCGTAGCAATTTTATTTTGGTTAAAATTAATTTCACCTTTTTTCATACCTGGAACAGCTATTTTAGCTTCTCTTTCATTGATTTCTTCGGTGATGGTTTTTATTTGTGATTCAACGGAAGCTAATTCATCTTCAAGACTTTTAATGCTGTTTTGTCCATTCACATCTTTTTCTCCTTTGATAATTGCTACAGCTTCATCGTATGTCAAACGCGGGAATTTTTTTAAGCTTGATTCTAATATGGTTTGATCTCTGTCTATTAATTTAAGTTCATTTTGGCAGTTGTCAATCACTTGTTTTATGACATATTGTAAAAAGTTTTCAATTAAATCCATGTTTTGATGGATGTCGTAAAATGCCATTTCAGGTTCTATCATCCAAAATTCAGATAAATGTCTTCTTGTTTTGCTTTTTTCAGCTCTGAAAGTTGGTCCAAAGGTATAAATTTTACCAAATGCCATTGCCATGGCTTCACCGTACAATTGTCCACTTTGACTTAAATAAGCAGGGTCGCCATAAAAATCGGTTTCAAACAAATTGGTAGTTCCTTCGCAAGCATTGCCAGTAAAAATAGGAGCGTCCATTTGCACAAATCCTTCTTTTTGGAAAAATTGATGTATGGAATAAATGATGGTGTTTCTGATTCTTAAAATAGCCCATTGTCTTTGACTGCGCAACCACAAATGCCTTTTATCCATTAAAAATTCAATGCCATGCTCTTTTTTTGCAATAGGATACTCTTCAGCATATTGAATTAATGTTAAATGATTCACTTGAAGTTCTAATCCACCTATTTGTTTTTCGTCTTTTACTACTGTTCCAGTTAATTCAACAGCACTTTCTAAACTTAATTTTGAAGCAATTTCAAAATTATTTTCATTTACTTTTGTTGCATCTACCACACATTGACATACTCCGCTTCCATCTCTTAAATTAATGAAAACAAGTCCTTTACTGTCTCTTCTGTTAGCTACCCATCCCTTTACAGTCACTTCTTGATTTTGGTACTCGTTTAATGATTTTATATACATTTTGAAAAAATTGATATTATTAAAATGCAAAATTAGTTTACTTTGCACATAAAATTAAACCTATTTAAAAATTTTCGATGTTAAAGCAAACTCTCAGTCAGAAATTATTACAAAAATTATCTCCACAGCAGATTCAGTTTATCAAGTTACTGCAAATGGGGACGGCTGATTTTGAGGAGAGAATTGACCAAGAATTGTTAGATAATCCTGCTCTGGAAAAAGAAGATGATGAAATTGACAACTCTACAAAAACAAGTTCTGAAATAAAAAAAGATGAATTCAGCAATGAAGAATCATTGAATGATGATTACAATGGAGAAGATTTTTTTGAAAATGATTCTTTTAATGTCAGTGAGTTTTTAACTGGAGATGAAAACGATTCGGCCTTTAAAATGACCGATGATTACTCATCTGAAGACGAACAAAAAGAACTGCCTATTGCCTATCAACAAAGTTTTTACGACTTTTTAGTGGAACAAGTTCACGCCAATTTTGAGAATGAAACCGATTTGATGTTGGCACTTCATTTGGTTGGAAATTTTGAAGAAGATGGTTATTTAAGAAGGGAATTATCTGCCATAGTCAATGATTTAGCATTCTCCGAAAACATCAGCACTACCGAAGAATATTTAGAAAAAATATTGACCAAAATTCAAAATTTTGATCCTCCAGGCATTGGTGCCAGAAGCTTACAAGAATGTTTATTACTTCAATTGTACAAAAAAGATTACGGTGGAAATAAAGCCCTTGACTTAGCTGAAAAAATAATCTCTGAACACATGGATGCTTTCATCAAAAAGCATTACGATAAAATTAAAATTCAACTTAAAATTACAGACGATGATTTGAAAGATGCTCTGAATGAAATCATCAAACTAAATCCTAAACCTGGACAAGCTCATTCCAGTAACAAATCACAATACATCATTCCAGATTTTACTGTCATTAACCACGATGGTATATTGGAAGTGGAACTCAATTCTAGAAATGCCCCTGAATTAAAAATTAGTTCATCGTATTCCGAAACATTGCAAGCCTACGACAAAGACACTACCAAAGACCAAAATCTAAAAGATGCAGTGCAATACATCAAACAAAAATTAGACGGGGCTAAATGGTTTATAGACAGTGTAAAACAGCGTCAACAAACATTGATGCTCACCATGAATGCCATTGTGAAAGAACAAAGAGATTTTTTCTTAGAAGGTGATGAAACCTCTTTGAAACCTATGATACTTAAAGACATTGCAGATAAAATTAACATGGACATCAGCACCGTTTCTAGAGTAGCCAATAGCAAATATGTGCAAACAGATTTTGGTGTGTTTCCATTGAAATATTTTTTCAGTGAAGGAATTACCAGCGAATCTGGCGAAGAAGTAAGCAATAAAGAAGTGAAAAAAATCATGTCTGATGCGGTGAATGCTGAAAGCAAAAAGAAACCATTGACAGACGAAGCTTTGATGGATTTGTTAAAAGAAAAAGGATACAACATAGCAAGAAGGACAGTGGCAAAATACAGAGAACAACTCAATATTCCTGTAGCCAGATTAAGAAAAGAAATTTAAAAAAATAAATTATACAATATGGCAATTAGAGTAGTTAGAGACGAAGACGCACCAGAGGAACAACAAGACCCAAGACCAGGTGGGGGTGGTGGCAATTCTGGCGGTGGCGGTTTAATTAAATTGTTACCCATTTTATTGGGATTATTTGGCAAAAACCCCAAATTATTAATCCTTGTAGCCATTGTAGGAGGTGCTTTTTATTTGTTCAAAGGCGGTTGTAATACTCCATTAACGCCCAATCAACAAAATTCAAATGCATTAAACACTGGTGCAGCTTTGGATCCTAAACAATTTGACCAAACTGAAGTGTTTGAATCATTGGAACTAGGGGTAAACACGTTGCCTGAACGGGTGAGTTTAGAGAAATTTTGCCCTCCTCGATTGAATCAAGGTCAACAGGGGAGTTGCGTTGCTTGGAGCCATGCTTATGCCGCCCGAAGCATCATGTACAACATGCAAATGGGCAACAATCCTAGTGTTGAATCCGCATTTAGTCCAGCATTTTTATACAATCAAATTAAATTGGATGGTTGCCAAGGATCTTACATTCCTCGTGCCATGGACAAAATGTTGAATCAAGGTCTTGTTCCATACAATGATTTTGAGTACAACGACCAAGAATGTGATAGAATGCCAGGAGAAAACCTAAAACAAAAAGCTGGTAATTTCAGAATCAAAGGATTTCAAAGATTAACTAAAGGAGATAAAAGTGGATTTGAGAGTGAAGAAATTGATTTAATAGCCATTAAACAAAACTTAGCTCAAGGAGCTCCTGTTACCATTGGCATGATGGTAGGGGGCACATTCATGCAAGAAATGATGGGTCGCGAAGTGTGGGAACCAACAGAAGAGGATTATCAAATGAATGGATTTGGTGGACATGCCATGTGCATTATTGGCTACGATGATTACAAAGCTGGTGGCGCATTTCAAATTATGAACAGTTGGGGTTCTGAGTGGGGCAAAAACGGTATAGGTTGGGTAAAATACAACGATTTTAAATACTTTAACAAAGAAGCTTATGGATTGTATCCTATGGGAAATGCTAGCGACCCTAAGTTTTCTCCTAGCCACTTGAAAGCGAGTTTTGGATTGGTAAACAAAGCAACCAATAAAATCATTCCTTTGACTAAACAAAGCAACATGAGTTTTAGAACCTCAGAAAATTTACAAAAAGGAACAGCTAAATTTAAAATTCAAGTGACCAATGATGCTGAATGTTATACTTATGTTTATGGTTTAGAAAACAACAACACTGTGGCAGGATTGTTTCCATATACTGAAAAACACTCACCTTATTGTGGTATCATGGGAACAAGATTATTCCCCAAAGATTACAGTTTACAGCCCGATGAACAAGGTAATTTAGATTATTTTGTTATAGTAGTGAGTAAAAAACCAATGGATTACAACAAAACAAAAGAAAATTTAAGCAAAGCCAGTGGCACATTGGAACAGAAAATAAAATCAGTATTTGGCAATCAATTAATTAGTCCTGAATTTATTGTGAACCAAACCATATCCTTTGATACAAATGATGCTACTGACAACAACGCTGTGGCTATGATCATTGAAGTTTCTAAAAATTAATACATTTGAAGTATTCTTTTTAGAAGTATTTTCTTGTTGTTTTGTTTTCAAATTACTACTAGAAATATGAAATCATACTTAATGGGTTTGTTGTTAATATTAACTAACAACATATTCGCACAAGAGAAAATTACTTCCTTGAATTTTTTACAAGCAGGAGCAGTTCCAGAAACCATAAATCAAAGGGGGAATAACATCAGCACATCGGGTTTGACCTTTAATTTAATTAATTTTAATGAAGACAAGTTCATGAGAATGGATGCTACTTGGTTGGTGAGGTATCTGGTAAATGGCAACAAAGACTCAGGTGTATTTAATGATACAAACAAAGTATTTGGCATGGACTTGCCAGTGTTTACTGCAACTTATGGAATCAATTTAAAAAAAGGAGATGGATTCAGCATGGGATTAGGAGTGAACTTAGATTCACGCACTTTTTTCAGTTCGCCAGATAAAAAGGTAAAAAACGTAATAGATGCATTTAATGCAGGCATAGTGTTAGGAACTAAAATCAGATTAAAACCTTGGGTATCTTATTATTCATTGATTGGATATGATTTTATGTTTACGGATGCAACAGGGCAAGCGGTGAATGGCAATCAGATATATTTACAAAACAATGTTTCATTTTTGTTTTTGAAAGGCAAATTAGGGGTCAATTTACAACCGGACATCAGTTTCAAAACTTTTGATGCAAATGGGTTTAAAGATGCCAAAATTGTAAACAAAAACATCAAATTAGGAATTGCTTTTGCTATACAATAATAGGAATAGTAAGGAAAGTTTTAAACCAAATATGAGTGTCGTTTTTTTTGAAATGATATAAAAATGCACCATTAAATTGGTTATATATATTTATTTTATATTTTTGAACACCATATCAATTTATTTTACTTGAGTATTTAATAACCAAGACCAAAGGGTTAATACGATATTAAAATAAAAAATAAATTTATAAAAATATTAACTATGAATAATACATTATTTCAAATTTTATTGAATACATCAGTGCCACAGGCTAGTGTTTTAACTGCTGTTTTTTTACCTATTGCTTTAGCCGTTATCATGCTGGGATTAGGACTTTCGCTTACTATAGCAGATTTTAAAAGGATAGTGTTGTATCCTAAGGCAGTTTTTATTGGTTTATTGTGTCAAGTAATCATTTTGCCTATCATTTGTTTTTTTATAGCCAAACTTTTTAACTTACCCCCTGTTTTAGCTGTAGGATTAATGTTGTTAGCAGCTTCACCGGGTGGCCCTACTGCTAATTTATACAGTCATCTAGCAAAAGGAGATGTCGCATTGAATATCACTTTAACTGCAATTAATAGTTTATTGACTCTATTCACTTTGCCTTTTATTGTCAATTTCTCAGTCAATTATTTTATGGAAGCTGACATGGCAATACCTATGCAATTAAAAAAAATAATAGAAGTGTTTTTAATTGTTTTAATTCCAGTTTCTATTGGGATGTTAATTAATGCAAAATCTCCTTCTATCTCTCAAAAATTAAATAAACCAGTAAAAATACTTTCTGCAGTTTTTTTAGTATTAATCATTGTAGCAGCAGTGATGAAAGAAAAAGCAAACATTGCTGATTATTTTCAACAAGTAGGAATTCCTGCATTGATATTCAATTTAATGAGTATGTTGATGGGATATTATGTGCCACAATTATTTAAAATTGATAAAAAACAATCCATTGCTATAGGCATGGAAATTGGCATACACAATGGGACTTTAGCTATTTACATAGCGATGAATGTATTGGCAAATAGTGCTATGAGTATTCCACCAGCCATTTATAGTTTAATCATGTTTATAACTGCGGCAATTTTTGGTTATTTAATCAATAGAAAAGATTCAAAACAATTAGCTTAAAGATCCAGATATTTGAGTTAGTTTGTAATAAGCACCTTTTTTATTTATAAGCTCTTGGTGGCTTCCCTGTTCAACAATGATTCCATTTTCAAGTACGATGATTTGATCAGAATCAATGATGGTAGATAATCTATGAGCAATAACAATGGTAGTTCTTCCTTTGCCAACAGAATCTAAGGCGGATTGAACTACCTTTTCACTCTCATTGTCTAAGGCACTTGTAGCTTCATCTAAAATGAGAATTTCAGGATTTTTTAACAAGGCTCTGGCAATGACTATTCTTTGTTTTTGACCACCGCTAAGCTTACCTCCTCTTTCACCTATCATGGTATCAAATCCATTCTCCATTTGCATGATAAAATCATAAGCATTGGCTAGTTTTGCTGCTTGAAACACTTGTTCATCAGAGTAATTGATACTGCCAAATAAAATGTTGTTTTTTATTGAGTCATTAAATAAAATTGGTTCTTGCGAAACTATACCAATTAAATTTCTTAGTTCAGAAATTTTGTAATCTTTTATAGAAATTCCATCAATTAATAATTCACCAGCATGAATATCATGAAAACGTGGAATTAAATCGCCAATGGTAGATTTTCCACTGCCAGAACTACCAACTAAAGCTACTTTTTCGCCTTTTTTAATGCTAAAATTGATTCCATTTAATACGGGTTTATTGCCATAACTAAATGATACATTTTTAAATTCGATTTGATGATTTAATTGTTTTATTTCTTTTGCATTGGTTGTTTCTATCACTTTTTCATCTGCATTCAATATTTCATCAAATCTGTCAAGGCTAGCAGACCCTCTTTGTAACATAGGATAAGCTTGAGATAACACTTTAAAAGGGGGGATTAATTGGCTGAAAATTCCAAAATACCCAATGTAAACAGAGGCAAACATTTCACCCTTTAATACCATGTTGCCACCATACCATAAGATGGTTGCTGCTACAATTGTACCCAATATTTCACTGATAGGCGAGGCCATGTCTCCTCTTTGATTAACTTTCATATTGAGAGTCGTAGAATTGTTATTTAATGCTACAAATCGTTGATAAAAGTGCGATTCAACAACAAATGCTTTGATGCTTTTCATTCCACCTAAGGTTTCTTCTAAAAAGGACATTAAATTGGCTTGACCTTCGTTGTTTCGTTTTGATTTTCTTCTTATGGATTTTCCTAATAATGCAATTGAACCAATGGCAACTGGCAACATCACCAATACAAAAATGGTTAATTTAGCATTGATAAAAAACAAGGCGCCTAGATAAAATAAAATCATCAGAGGTTCTTTGTACAAGGCTTCGAGTGATGAGTTCATGCTCCATTCAACTTCCTTTATGTCGTTACTCATTCTTGAAATGATATCTCCCTTTTTTTCATTAGTGAAATAGGAGATAGGTAAGCGCAATAATTTATTGTATATTTTTTCTCTGATTACTTTCACACTTTTTAATCTTAAAATGACAAGAAAATAAAGAGCAAAATAACGGCTTACATTTTTAACTACCGATGCTATGATGATTGTAACGCTAACTAATACTAGAGCTTTTGGTTTATCGCTTTGCACCATTTGTGTGAACCAAACCATGAAATCAGAATAAAATTGGTTGAAAGCAGAGTTTGAATGGTCGCTGACTTGAATTTTATCTCCACCATTGAACATGATGTCTAAAAATGGCATGACCAATGTAATGGTAAATAAGCCAGCAATAATTTGGATCAAGTTAAATACAAAATTTAAACCTATGTATTTCTTATGTGGCCATAATAATGCTAGTACTCTTTTAAAGGCTTTCATTCAGTGAGCAAATGTAATTTTGTTTTGATACAATTGAAATAAAATAGCTTAAAATGATAAAAAAATAGATTAAGCCTCTTCTTCTACAAGTTCATTTTTTTCCATTTCAAGAGCTAAATCTTTTTCTATGTATAAATTATCAATGATAAACTCTTGTCTTTCTGGAGTGTTTTTACCCATGTAATATTTTAATAACTTTTCAATGCTGGTTTCTTTTGTCAAAATAATTGGTTCTAGTCTCATGTCTTCTCCAATAAATCCACCAAATTCATCAGGAGAGATTTCACCTAATCCTTTGAATCGGGTAATTTCAGGTTTTACCCCTAGTTTGGCAATGGCTCTTTGTCTTTCCTCATCGCTGTAACAATAAATGGTTTCTTTTTTATTTCTTACTCTAAATAGTGGAGTTTGAAGGATGTACACATGTCCATTTCTAACTAAGTCTGGGAAAAATTGAAGGAAAAAGGTCATTAATAACAATCTAATGTGCATGCCGTCAACATCAGCATCAGTTGCTATGACTACTTTATTAAATCTTAAATTATCCAAACCTTCTTCAATATCAAGCGCATGTTGAAGCAAATTAAATTCCTCATTTTCATACACTACTTTTTTCTTTAAACCAAAGCAATTCAAAGGTTTACCTCTTAAACTAAACACAGCTTGGGTTTCTACATTTCGGCTTTTAGTGATGCTACCACTTGCACTATCACCCTCAGTGATGAATATAGTGGTATCAAATTTTTCATCTTTTTGATCCGTAAAATGCATCCTGCAATCTCTGAGTTTTTTGTTGTGTAAATTGGCTTTTTTAGCTCTTTGTTGCGCTAATTTTCTTACACCAGCCATGTCTTTTCTCTCTCTTTCGTTTTGAAGTATTTTTTTCAAAATAGCATCAGCAGTTGTTGGATTTTTATGTAAGTAATTATCCAATACTTTCATTAGGTTTTCCGAAACAAAAGATCTCATACCTTGTCCGCCTGGGGCAATTTCAGTGCTTCCTAGTTTAGTTTTAGTTTGACTTTCAAATACAGGTTCTTGAACTCTAACAGCAATTGCTGCTGAAATGGAAGTTCTGACATCGCTAGCATCAAAGTCTTTTTTGTAAAATTCTCTAAATGTTTTAACAACAGCTTCTTTAAAAGCTCCTAAGTGAGTACCACCCTGAGTGGTGTATTGACCATTAACAAAAGAATAATACTCCTCGCCATATTGGTGACCATGAGTAATTGCTACTTCAAAATCCTCTTCACGGAAGTGCATGATTGGGTATAAAATGGTTTCAGTGTCCACTTTTCTCTCCAATAAATCTTTTAAACCGTTTTTGGATAAATAGTTTTGACCATTGAATTGAATAGTTAATCCTGAATTCAAAAAAGCATAGTTCCATACTTGCTCAATTAGAAATTCAGGAATAAACCTGTAGTTTTTGAAAATACTGTTATCAGGTTCAAAAATCATCACTGTTCCATCTTTTTCATCAGTTTTGCTTTCTTTATAATCTTGTAAAATTTCACCTTTACTAAATTCTACTTTTTTGGTTCTACCATCTCTAAAAGATTGAACACAAAAGTATGAAGATAAAGCATTTACTGCTTTTGTACCCACACCATTTAAACCCACTGATTTTTGAAAAGCTCCACTATCGTATTTACCCCCTGTATTGATTTTACTAACACAATCAATGACTTTACCCAAAGGAATTCCCCTTCCATAATCTCGAACTATTACTTTGTTTTCAGAGATAGTAACTTCAATTTTTTTACCAAATCCCATCATGTGTTCGTCAATGCTGTTGTCAATAATTTCTTTTACAAGTACATAAATACCGTCATCAGCACTAGCTCCATCACCAAGCTTACCAATGTACATTCCTGGCCTTAACCTTATATGCTCTTTCCAATCCAGTGATTTTATGCTGTCTTCAGAATAATTTGATTCTACTTTTGCCATGTTTTTAATAAAATAGCGAAGATATTGATAATTATAGTTGTTATTAAATTTTCCAGATAATAATTATACACATGTG
>CAYVDH010000088.1:0-13741 GCA_964450355.1 uncultured Flavobacteriaceae bacterium | reverse complement strand
GCAATAGTAATAACAGCAAGGGAAATTAAACTATAAAACCTTTTTTTATTGCGAAAAGAAAATATCTTGTTTAAAAACAATGAAAGCATAAAAAAACCAACAATCAAGACGTATTTTAAAGTATTTATTTGAATAATAATTGACGTAGGGGAACTAGAATTGAAATAATTAAATAACAAGAAGAAAGCATAAGATATGCTAAACATGAAAACACATAAGTACAAATTATAAATGGTTTTTCTGTCAAATAAAAACAAAAACAAATGGATTAATCCTAACAATAAAAAGATAGTGAATAATAAAACAGAAATAAATGTACTAGTTGTTGCAGTATCTATTTTATGGTAAATACCATGTACACTTGTAGAAATAGTAAAATTAAATCCAGAGAAATTATAATTGTCTTTATTGACATTACTTAAAGCATCAAAATTAGCATATCTTACAGCAAAAACATGAACACCAGTATCATCTAATTCAAAAATAACAGGAGTTTCTTGTGGGTGGAAATAGATAGAATTTGAAGAATCTTTAATTTGACCAAATTTTTGAATTAACTTATTGTCTAAGTAAATTTCAGAAGCTCCAAAATGCTGAAGACTAATAGATAATGGAATATTTTTTAGGGTAGAATCGATTCTAAATGTATATCTAAACCAAGCAATGCCTTTAAAATGCTTAATAAAAAAGTCATAGTCTCTTAAATCTGAATTGGTAAATATCCAATGATTATCGTTGTAATCAATGGCATTAAAATCCATAGAATCATTATGATTAAATTTCCATTCTGAGCCAAGATAATTAGGTAAACTGTCTTTTACTAATTTAAAAACTTTATTAGGCGAATGTGCATAGACATTAACACAAACAAAATACAATAGTAGAATCGCTATGATTTTTATTGTGTTTTTCAAAGTAAAGTTTAGTTTAAAAAAATTATTCTTCAGATAAAAAAGGATATCTGTAATCTTTAACTGGTACCAGTGTTTCTTTGATTGTTCTAGTACTAGTCCATCTCAACAAATTAGCTTTGCTACCAGCTTTATCATTGGTTCCACTTGCTCTGCTACCACCAAAAGGTTGTTGACCAACTACGGCTCCTGTTGGTTTATCATTGATATAAAAATTTCCAGCAGAATGTCTTAATTTATCTGTAGCAACAGTGATAGCATATCTATCTTGAGCTATTATTGCCCCAGTTAAAGCATATTCACTGGTATGATTTAAAATTTCTAATGTTTTTTCGAATTCATTTTCTGGATACACATATAAAGTCAATACTGGTCCAAATAACTCTTCACACATGGTTACATAATGTGGGTCTTTGGTAACAATGATGGTTGGGTCAATAAAATACCCTTTTGATTTGTCGTATTTTCCTCCAGTGATGATTTCAACATTGCTATCATTTTTAGCATTATCAATGTATTTAGCTAATTTATCAAATGATTTTTCATCAATTACTGCATTGACAAAATTTCTAAAATCTTCTGTTGGGCCAACTTTCATGGTGTTAACTTCTGAAATCAATTTTGATTTAATTTCATTCCATAAATTATCTGGAATATAAGCTCTGCTCGCTGCTGAACATTTTTGACCTTGGTATTCAAAAGCACCACGAGCTAAAGCAGTAACTGTAGTATCTATATCAGCACTTTTATGAACCATAACAAAATCTTTTCCACCTGTTTCACCTACAATTCTTGGGTAAGTTTTGTATTTGGCGATGTTGGCACCTATGGTATTCCACATGTGTCTGAACACTCCAGTGCTGCCAGTAAAATGCAATCCAGCAAAATCAGGGTGATTAAATACAATGTCACCAGTCATAGGTCCATCTGTGTATATTAAGTTTATGACACCATCAGGTAGGCCAGCTTCAATGAATAATTCCATTATTACTTGTGCTGAATAGATTTGAGTAAATGCGGGTTTCCATACCACTACATTTCCCATCATGGCCATGCTACTAGGCAAATTGGCAGCTATGGCTGTAAAATTGAATGGAGTAACAGCAAATGTAAAACCTTCTAGGGGTCTGTGCTCTAATCTATTCCATATTCCTTTGCTGTTAGCGCTTGGTTGATCGGCATATATTTCGCTCATGTATTGAACATTGAATCTCAAAAAATCTATCAATTCGCAAGCCGAATCTATTTCAGCTTGATATGCATTTTTGGATTGACCTATCATGGTAGCAGCATTCATTTTTGCTCGATATGGACCTGCTAACAATTCAGCAGCTTTTAAAAATATGGCGGCTCTTTGTTCCCAAGGCATGTTTTCCCACGTTGGTTTAGCAGCTAAAGCTGCATTGATAGCATCATGAACGTGCTTGGCCTCACCATGATGAAAATGGGCAATTTTATGATGGATATCGTGAGGAGGAAATAAGTCTTGAGTGTTGTTTGTTCTCACTTCTTTTCCATTGATATACATAGGAATGTCCAATACTTTACTTCTTGCTTCGCTAATCGCTTTTTTCAAAGCTATTTTTTCTTTGCTTCCTGGGGCATAATCCAAAACTGTTTCGTTGATGGCATTTGGTATTTTAAAAAATCCGTTCATGATTTAAGTTGATTTTAAGAGCTGCAAAGTTAATTCTTATAATGGAATAATATAAAAATTAAATTTTACGTATTTAGCTCATTATAAACTACATTCTAGATTAAGCCTTATAAATTATTTTTATTAATTATAGCAAATAGAATACCTTTGCTACATGATTAAAAAATTTAAACACTTAACACTTTTTTTACTTAGCATTGTGGTAATACAATCTTGTACAAAAAAAGAAACCATTATTCAAGAATACAAACCTCCAATGCCAACATTATATGGCACTTGGAAATTACAAAATTCAAGTACTTCTGATTTGTCTTCTACTTACTTAATTATGAGCCAAAACAGTGACTTTGTGTATTATTTACAAGAAGATAAACATGGGTTTCGTTCTGGCGATGGATATGCATTTAGTGCAACAGACAAGCAATTAAGTTTAGGTGGTAGTTTATTAAACTATAATACTAATGGTGATACCTTGACTTTGATTCAGTCTTTAAATTATATTCAAAAATACATTAAAGTAGCAAATCCTAGTTTTACTTCAAATACTTGGACCTCTAAAGTTTCTATAATTAAAAGCATAGTCTCACCAGAAAATGTTAGTTCTACATACCGATCATTTGGTTTTAATGGCGATTTTTTATATTTTCATAGAAATACCTACCAAAGTCGTGTTTATAAGTTCAACACAATCAATAGCACTTTTGTAGATAGTGTTAATGTGGCTTATAGATGTTCTAATTATTACAACAATGGCACTACTTATTTTGGGTTTGATGGTAATTATTCCTTAGGTAAAATGACAGAATTAACCAACAATTACACTTCAGTATCCATTAACACATTAAATAGCATTTACAGTATTTCTAAAAATGCTACATCGAATACATTTTATACTTTTTTATCAAATTCAGAATTGTATGCAGGTAGTGAGGGAAGTAATTTTTCATTGATAAAAAATTTAAATGAATACAATATAGATTGTCCTGTTTACTATGGCAGTGATGAGTTTTTATGTATTAAAGATGGAGAATTATTTAAAATTAAAATAGCACCTAATTTTACTGTTACTAAATCTTATACTGAAATACCAAATTACAGATTGTATTCCTTGTCTACAGATGGTGTAGATGTTTGGGCCTATGCTTATAATAATGTTGATGGTAGATACGAATTTTTAAAATTAAATATCAATTAATTTTACCAACCTATTTTATTACTAAGGCGGTCAATTGGCCGCCTTTTTTTGCATATATAATCCTTCCAATATTCACCTATTTTAAATTTAAGCTCAAAGATATAGAGAGTGATTATTCGAAAATTTAAACCTATATCAAGTTAAATTATTGAATAATTTTGTCATAGATGTTAGTTCCAAGTTCGGGTATTTTTCAATACTTATCACACACAAGGTTTGAAAAAATATTAGACACGTAAGTTTTGGTAATCCCATCTCTATTTAATCTCAAATTCAGCTTTTATAACGTATCTTAATTTTATGGATTTTATACTTGGATTGATGCTGGAATTATCTACTTCATAATTTGCCTTTGCAATGGAATTGCTGTATAAATTATCTTCCATTCCTGCAAATCCATAACTTGGAGTTGCTGCCATGTCATTTTCTATTTCTTGAATAAGTAAGGCATTGCCTATTTTTTCGCCAATGGAATTCAACAGCCCTTCAGCTTTGGTTTTACAGGCGATAACAGCCTTATTTTTCACCTCTTTTCTTTTTTCTTCAATCTCGCTATGTGATACTTTATTGATGTAAAAATTTTCTACTGCATCTGGATTCATCTCATTCACAATTTCATCTATCTTGTCCATAGTTTTTAACTTTATTTGATAGGAAATAGAAGCTACAAAATTTGGTTCTCTTTTTCTTCTGTAATACCAATAATAATTATAAGTTTCGTTGCCGTTGTAGTTTTCAATGCTGATGTCCTTTTCATTTAAACCTGCTTTTTTGCATACATCAAGAAACGTTGTTTTAATGTTTTCTATCTTGATTTTATGATTATCTTTTAAATATTCTTTTAAAGTAAAGGTGAGATATATTTCATCTGGAATTAATTCCATTTCTGAACTACCCATAACTTCAATTTTATTTTTTAACTCACCTTTGGAATTGTCTGATTGACAAGAGTTCATCAAAAAAGTAATTGAAGATAACAAAATGACGGATGCTACAATTTTATTTTTCATGATGTATTTTTTCACTTAATTCAAATAGTGAATGAAAAGGTAAATGAAAAATGAAATAATAATTTAAATAGTAAGTTTAGTAATGTATAAATACATTGGCATACCATCGTAATATTCACTGGAAAAGTGATGGCTAAAGTCATAGGTAAATATTATACTGGATTGGAATTTGGCACTTCAATTTTCATGGCAGCAGGTACCACAATTTAAGAAACAATGAATGTTAGACTTTCTATAACTATACATAAAAAGGCTAGATTTGTTAAGTTTTCTATTACATAAATTTAAGTTCATTAATAATGTCCTTGTTTTTTCTAACCATTTTTAAAGTTAAATGAATAAATTTATGCTTGGTAATCAATCAATTATTTTTTTTGATTCAATAAGTTGATTATTTTACTACTTTTGAAACATCATGAAAATACACACTAAACTTCTACATTCACTTTCTTTCTTATTAATCATCATTTTCTTTTCTTCTTTTAAACATCAAACCAATTCAATCAATGCAAAAATTAAAAAGGGAAAATTTACAATCAATAAAGTTCAAGTAAATGCCAATTGGAATTTGGCAGATTTTAAAAGTGCACTTTCAGGAACTTGCAGAGAGAAAAATGGATACAACAAAACCCATACTTATGACGACAAAGGGATAGTGGTTTTTGAATCTATGACCAACAAAGTGCCAACAGGTGCAGTAAGTGAAATTCAGTTTTATTTACAAGCAGCAACAGAGACCAATGATGTTGTCCCTAAAGGGATTTACACAGATGAATTTAAAATTGAAAAATTAACCCTAAGCAAAAATATAAGTTCAAAGCAAATGTTAAAATCACTTAAAAAATGGAAAAAATCTGATTCATACATGCCAAATAGCTACCGAATGTCCAAGGCTGGAATTTATATCTATTTTCAATTTTCAACAGATGAAAACTCTTTGATTAAAGTGAGTGTTGGTAAAGATAAATCCTAAGATTTATTTTTCACTTTTTTCATCGTTTTTGTTTTTTCTAGACTTTTTAACTGGGCTATTGTCTTTAAAACTCACCTTTAATGAGTTGTTTTCTGTGTCTAATTCCACAAATACTTCACCACCTTCTATCAAATCACCTTTTAGTATTTCTTCAGCTAGTGGGTCTTCAAGGTATTTTTGAATGGCTCTTTGTAGAGGACGAGCTCCAAAGCTTGAATCAAAACCCTTATCTGCTAAAAACTCTTTGCTTTCTTGCGATAAGTTTACAGTGTAGCCCAAGTCTTTGATTCTTTTCAGCATTTTCTCAATATGTATATCCAGGATTTTAATGATGTCTGGTTTTTCAAGCGAATTGAAAATAATGACATCATCAATTCTATTTAAAAACTCTGGTGAAAAGAATTTTTTAAGAGCACTTTCAATCACTTGTTTGCTTTCACTTTCGTTATTTAATATTTTGTTTCCAGTAGAAAATCCTACACCTGTACCAAAATCTTTTAATTGTCTTGAACCAATGTTTGATGTCATGATGATAACAGTGTTTCGGAAGTCAATTTTACGACCCAAGCTATCGGTGATATGACCTTCATCTAATATTTGTAACATGATGTTAAATACATCTGGATGGGCTTTCTCTACCTCGTCAAATAATACAACTGAATATGGTTTCCTTCTTACCTTTTCTGTCAATAATCCACCTTCTTCGTAGCCAACATAACCCGGAGGCGCTCCAACCAAACGGCTAACAGCAAATTTTTCCATGAATTCACTCATGTCTATGCGGATTAATGCATCTAAATTATCAAACATGTATTCGCTCAGAGCTTTAGCCATTTCGGTTTTTCCAACTCCTGTAGGACCTAAAAATATAAATGAGCCTATAGGTTTATTTGGATCTTTAAGACCTGCTCTAGTTCTTTGAATGGATTTGCTTAATTTTTCTATAGCTTTATCCTGACCAATTACTTTTTTCTTTAAGTCAGTATCCATGCTAAGTAATTTTTTACCTTCACCTTGGGCTATTCTTTTTACAGGAATACCAGTCATCATGGCTATTACATCGGCTACATTTTCTTCGGTAACTGTGAATCGGTTATTGCCTGTCTCTTCTTCCCATTTTACTTTGGCATTTTCCAATTGATTCATCAAGTTTTTTTCTTTATCTCTCAATTGAGCTGCCTCCTCATACTTTTGACTTTTTACAACTGCAATTTTTTCTAATTTTATTTGTTCTATCTGGTTTTCTAAATGAACTATTTCATCAGGAACATTGATGTTGGTAATGTGAACTCTTGCACCTACTTCGTCCAGTACGTCTATGGCTTTATCAGGTAAATGCCTATCAGAAATGTATCTATTACTCAATTTTACACAAGCCTCTATAGCTTCAGGAGTATAGTTTACATGGTGGTGATCTTCGTATTTTTCTTTGATGTTATTCAAAATTTCAATGGATTCATCTACCGTTGCTGGCTCAATCATCACCATTTGAAATCTTCTTTCCAAAGCACCATCTTTTTCGATGTATTGACGGTATTCATCTAATGTTGTAGCACCTATACACTGAACTTCTCCTCGAGCTAACGCTGGTTTGAACATGTTACTGGCATCTAAACTTCCACTAGCACCACCGGCACCTACTATGGTGTGTATTTCATCTATGAATAAAATGACATCATCAGCTTTTTCAAGCTCAGTCATGATGGCTTTCATTCTTTCTTCGAACTGTCCTCGGTATTTTGTACCAGCCACTAAAGAAGCTAAATCCAAGGTTACCACTCTTTTGTTGAACAACACCCTCGATACTTTTCTTTGAATAATTCTTAGTGCCAAACCTTCAGCTATGGCTGTTTTACCAACTCCTGGTTCTCCTATTAAAATAGGATTGTTTTTTTTGCGTCTCGATAAAATTTGAGAAACTCTTTCTATTTCTTTTTCTCTGCCTACTATTGGATCAAGTTTGCCATCTTCACCCAATTTGGTTAAATCCCTGCCAAAATTATCAAGCACTGGTGTGTTTGATTTAGGATTTTTCTTTTTGATGTCTTCTATTTTTTTCTCTTCAGGTATTTCATTTCCTTCGTCTTCTAAAGAATCTTTTGGTAAATCTCTTTCTCTGTTGAATCCAGATGATTTGCCACCTTCAATCAAGGTTTGTTTAAAAAATTCATATGAGATTCCATATTGTGCAAGTATTTGAGCAGCAATGTTGTCTTCATCCCTCAATATGGAGAGCAATAAATGTTCAGTACCAATGGTTTCAGTTTTAAATATTTTAGCTTCAAGATAAGTAATTTTAAGCGCTTTTTCAGCTTGTTTAGTCAGTGGAATATTACCTAAATTACTCACATTGCTACTGCTGCCTTTGATGGTGTCTTCTATTGATTTTTTTAATCTAACAACATCAATATCCAATTGTTTTAAGGTTAACAATGCTGTGCCTTCACCTTCTCTGATGATGCCCAATAACAAATGTTCAGTGCCTATATAATCATGTCCAAGCCTGATGGCTTCCTCTCTGCTGAATTGTATCACTTCTTTAACACGCGGTGAAAACTTTGCTTCCATTATTTTATAAATTTAATTGTTCTTTATTTTTTACAAGTAAAAAATGAATTTGTTTCAAAAATAACATTTCTTTTTAATACTTATCTATTGTTATTGTTTAATCTAATATTATACCATTCTATAATTGTGAATTTATTTTTACAAATCAATGACATTATCATCCTTTTGTCATGTTAATGCAAAAATACCATAGCTTTATACTACATTAGTCATGACAAATTGACTATTCACATTTATTTAACACATTATTAAATTTTGTTGATAAATATCTGTTAAAAATTAAATAAATCGACAATACTATGTTGTGTCTAGTTAAATTTAGAATGTATAATATTATCTTGAACTTTGTTAAATTTAGAGTTAGCTTCGCAGAATGTTTGAAAGAACTCCTGTAAAGAAAATAAAAAAAATAGATATCCGTTCCATTGAGGCAGGAGGAAAATTGCCACCACAAGCTACAGACCTTGAAGAAGCCATACTTGGAGCCATCATGCTGGAAAAAGAAGCGCTTAAAGATGCCATGGAAATATTGCAAGCTAAGCATTTTTATGTCGATGCTCATCAATACATTTATGAATGTATGCTTGATTTATACAATGAAAACAAGCCTGTAGATATACTAACTGTAACAGACAAGCTGAAAAGCAAAGGACAATTAGACTTAGTTGGAGGTTCATATTTTATTGCCAAATTAACCAGCAGAGTATCTTCAGCAGCCAATTTGCAATTTCATGCTCACATTGTCATTCAAAAATTCATACAGCGACAATTGATTACTATATCTGGCGAAACCATGCAAGATGCCTATGATGATAGTACAGATGCTTTTAAATTGTTAGATGAAACAGAAAAAGGTTTGTATGAGTTAAAAAACGATGGAATGAAACGCTCCTATCAGGAAATTTCCAACATCATCAATTTAGCCATCGAACAAATTGAAGCCAATGTGCTAAAAAAAGACGGTTTGACTGGTGTACCTAGTGGACTCAAAACTTTAGACAACATCACAGCAGGTTGGCAAAAATCTGATTTAGTGATTCTAGCTGCCCGTCCCGGTATGGGTAAAACAGCATTAGCTCTTACCATGTTGAGAAATGCTGCTGTAGATTTTCACAAACCAGTAGCTATATTTTCTCTGGAAATGAGCGCCACACAATTGGTTACTCGTCTTATTGCCTCAGAAAGTGGAATATCCTCCGAAAAATTAAAGAAGGGTCAACTTGAAGACCACGAATGGGCTCAATTACACACCAAAATACAAAAATTATCCAAAGCAAAAATTTTCATAGACGATACTCCATCTTTACCTGTATTTGAACTCAAAGCCAAATGCAGAAGATTGCACAGCAAACACAACATTGAATTGATAGTGATAGATTATCTTCAATTAATGAGAGGCGAAGACAGTGGCAATAAAAATGGAAATAGAGAACAAGAAATCAGTTACATTTCGCGCTCATTGAAAGGTCTTGCTAAAGAATTGAATGTGCCAATCATAGCCCTTGCCCAATTGAGTAGAGATGTAGAGAAAAGAGCTGGTGATAAAAAACCTCAGTTAAGTGACTTGCGTGAGTCAGGTAGTATTGAGCAAGATGCCGACATGGTTGCCTTTATATGGCGACCTGATTATTATAAAATGTCTGTAGAAGGATATGACAATCAACAAGACATGGCTGAAATCATGGTTGCTAAACACAGAAATGGTCCTGTGGGTGAGGCTAAAGTTCGATACATCAACACACTTGCAAGGTTCGATAATTACGATGAAAATGACATTTATAATTCTTATGCAGATGATGATGGACCTAAAACCGTAACTTACTCAAGTAAAATCAATCAATTAGACGATGAACAATCTAAAAATGATTTTTATCAACTAGGGAAAAATAAATTAGAAGAAAAAGAACAAAATCCACCACCAGCATTAGGAGACGATGATGATGATGATTGGAACAGTGAAACAGGAGCAAACATCAATGATGAAACCCCTTGGGAATAAATTAAAATTAACATGTTTACAATATTAATTCCCACTTGGAACAACCTGCAATATTTAAAACTGTGTGTAGAGAGTATTCAGAAAAATTCAACATTCACACATCAAATAGTTTTACACATCAACGATGGATCAGATGGAAGCAAAATATGGGCTGATGACAACAACATTGAATACACCTATAGCTCTCAAAATATAGGCATTTGCAAGGCACTTAATTTAGCTTCAGAAAAAGCAAAAACACAATACATTTGTTATTTTAATGACGATATGTACGCATTGCCCGGTTGGGATTATGAGTTGGTAAAAGAAATAGAGGATATACCACATGAACAGTTCTTTTTATCCTCTACCATGATAGAGCCTAAAATTGGAAAAGACAAAAACATCATACAAGGTTTTGATTACGGAGACATCAATCATTTTCAAGAAAAAAAATTAGTTCAATCCTTTCGGGATTTACCCATGAAAGATTGGAGTGGAGCTAGTTGGCCACCTAATGTAGTTCCTTTAAGTCTTTGGAAAAAAGTAGGAGGATACAGCGATGAATTCAGTCCCGGTATGTACAGCGACCCAGATTTTTCCATGAAATTATGGGCGATAGGAGTGCGTTATTTCAAAGGCATAGGCAACAGCAGAGTTTACCATTTTATGAGCAAATCTACTGGCAAAGTGGTGAAAAACGATGGCAGAACCATGTTCATGAAAAAATGGAAAACTACCCCAGGGTATTTTTATAGAGAATGCCTTCAAATGGGCAAAGAATGGAAAGGTGAACTGCATGAACCCATCAAAGGATTTAAATACCTAAGCTCAAAGTTCAAAGCATGGTATAAAACCAGAAACAAATAACGACTTAGAATTTATATATGGATATTCAAATCAGATATAAAAAACAATTATAAACAACTATCGCACTAATTCAATTTATTCTCTTAATTTTGCCTCATAAATACAATTACAATTATGTCATTCACATTACCTAGTTTACAATACGATTACAATGCATTAGAACCACATATCGATGCAAAAACAATGGAAATTCACCACAGCAAACACCACAATGCTTATGTTACTAATTTAAATAATGCCATTTTAGGCACTGAAATGGAAAACATGAGCATAGAAGACATTTGCAAAAACATCAGCAAATACCCTATGGCTGTTAGAAACAATGGGGGTGGTCATTTTAACCATTCATTATTTTGGGAAATACTAAGTGTTAATGGTGGTTCAGCAAGTGAAGAATTAACAAATGCCATTAACAATGACTTGGGAGGTATGGACAAATTTAAAGAAGAATTCACCAAAGCAGCTACTACCCGATTTGGAAGTGGATGGGCTTGGTTGTGTTCAGACAATGGAAAATTAAGCATATGCAGCACTGCAAACCAAGACAATCCATTGATGGACATAGAAGGAGTAAAATGTGGTACACCTATACTTGGATTAGATGTATGGGAACACGCTTATTACTTAAATTATCAAAACAGAAGACCAGATTACATCAGCGCATTTTTTAATGTCATCAATTGGGAAGCTGTAAGTGCCAAATACGCAGCAACTCTGTAATTTAATAAAATACAATTATTAGGGCAGCATCTCCTCGTCCTTTTGGGTTCCGTGCTCCACTATCGTTGCGCACCTGCCCTTATCAGGGCAGCCACCGGACTCGGGCTGCGCTTGCGCCAGAGTAAACGCCATTTTTAACGGTCTATTTTTAATTTCATCATTTCTATATCGTTTATAGCCCACGGTTTCAACCGTGGGATCAATAATTCGATGATTTTTTGATGAATGGTTTTAACCATTTCTCATTATTTGATCATGTAATAATTCATTTGTTTACCAACCCCAGCAATTTTCCAAACCGTTGAAACGGTTATAGGTTATTCCCTGTTTTTTCACAACCCACGGTTGAAACCGTGCGCTATGAAAATTGTAAAAAATTGAAAGCCAAAATTTTAAATTCAATTTTATATCATTCTGTTACCATTTTTAAAAGCTTTTTCTGCTTTATAATCTCTAATTCTTTTGATAATTAAAAAAATTAAAGCAATCATTAATGCCAAATAGAAAATGACATACAAAACCATGCTAATAGCGTATTTTTCTTTAAAGGTTAATAGTTCTATTTTTTTTGGTCTATAACTTTTTCTTCCTAAATTTGGTAAAATACTGAATATAAATTCAGGAATTAAGGGAGCAAAAAACATTATGCAAAATGCAACTCCAGTGTAAAATGCAATAAAAAATTTAAAATTAGATGTATTCACTCTGCCATTGTATCTAAATAAATCTTTTAATGATAGTTCCTGGTCTTTTTCGATGATATGATTAGCCCAGTGTAATTTTCTTTTTCCAATGGTAATTACATCGTACTTTTTAAGTGCAATTCTACCTTCTACTTTTTTATTAAAAATAAATATTGGACAAGTAGCATTATGGTTTTCTATAAACCAATAGGCAACATCAAACTCAATTTTAATGTCATAATTTTGATTGGTCTGATTTGAACTAAGTTTTAATAAATCCTCAGATAAATACTCTATTTTTATTTGATTTTTCAATCAAAAGAATTAGAAATCGTTTTCGTCTTTTACTACTGGGTCTTTCATTACCTTAGCCAGCTCCTTGAGTATTTCTTTCACCATGCGGTCAACAGCCTTTAGTACCGCATCATTACTGCGAATGTTGTGTTTGCTGTTAACATAAAATTCTATGTAATTATCAATGGGTTTTTCTGTTGTTTTTTCTTTGGTATGGTGTACAAAATTGGTGAATTTATACCTGTATTTTTCGTCTTTTACTCGGATATCTATTTTGAAAGTAATGGTTCCACTGATTACTGAAGCGTATTCATTTTGTCTGATTACTAAAGGAACGGTAGGAGTAATGATGATACGACCTACATCGCCATCTGGTTTGTAATCCTCAACTAACATATCTTTAGGAAAAATTAAATCTTTAGGGTTCTTGGAGTTCTTTCTGTAATCTTTGTTGTATTTTTCTAATAAATATTTTTTAGCTCTCCAATACAATGAATCAATTGTTCCGCCATCGTAAACCTCGTTGGCAAGAGGAGTAAAAGGAACCACACCCAAATATGTAACCAACTCAGTGATGGTATCCATCGGAGGATTGAACTTTACATAAGGCAAAAAAGTCACTGGTTTGGCTTCATCTTTAGTTTCTGTTTCAGTGAAAGAAGAGAATGTGGTGTCATCGGCTATGGTAGCAGTGTCAAAATTGGTATCTCCAAAAGGGTTTTCTTGAGCTGTGATAATATTTACAGCGGAAAAAATGACGATGAAAGAGAGCAAAAATTTTTTCATTTTAGTTAATGAGTTGTTTTGTTATGATGGAAATATTACAAAATAGATACCAAATAATTTTTGGAGTGCGAATATATGAATTTATCAATATTATCT
>CAYVDH010000087.1:0-13925 GCA_964450355.1 uncultured Flavobacteriaceae bacterium | reverse complement strand
AAAAGGAAAATGGATTATTGTTTAAACTATTTATGATATTCTATTTTACTTTTCGTTTTTCTATAGAATTTATTAAACCTAATAACTTTTATTTTTGGAATTTAAGTAGCATTCAATTACTTTGCATCATCTGTTGGATTTACTATTTCTCAACAATCAAAAATACATTAAAAAATGCCTACTAGAAACTATATTTATTACGATTATACCATAAGTTTATGTCATGAATGTTTAAAGAGAATAGATGCTAAAATAGTTTTTGAAGACAACAAAGTTTTCATGCTTAAAAGATGCCCTGAACATGGAAATTCAAAAGTCTTAATTGCAGATGATGTTGCCTATTATAAAAACATTAGAAATTACAACAAAGCATCAGAAACACCATACAAATTTAATACTAAAACTCATTTTGGATGCCCTTATGATTGTGGATTGTGTCCCGACCATGAACAACATTCTTGTTTAACTATCATAGAAATTACAGACAGATGCAATTTAACATGTCCAACATGTTATGCAGGTTCTTCTCCTACTCATGGAAGACATAGAACATTTGAAGAGGTTAAAACCATGTTAGACACCATTGTAGAAAATGAAAAAGAACCAGATGTTGTTCAAATCAGTGGTGGTGAACCTACTCTTCACCCTCAGTTTTTTGAAATTTTGGATTATGCTAAATCATTGCCTATAAAACACTTGATGTTAAATACCAATGGAATTGAAATAGCAAAAAATATAGAATTTGTAAGCCGATTAAAAACATATTCACCTGATTTTGAAATTTATTTACAATTTGATTCATTTAAGGAAGATGCTCTGATGTCTTTAAGAGGTGCACATTTAAATAAAATACGAGAAAAAGCAATAGAAAACCTTAATGAATTAAATTTATCTACTACACTTGTAGTAACCTTACAAAAAGGTTTAAATGATGACGAAATAGGTAAAATAATAGATTATGCTCTTCAACAAAAATGTGTTAGAGGTGTTACTTTTCAACCAACTCAAATTGCTGGAAGACTCAATAATTTCAATCAAGAAACTAATAGAATAACACTTACAGAAGTAAGACGTAAAATTTTAGAACAAACAGAACTATTTACCAATGATGACATTATCCCTGTACCATGCAATCCTGATGCTTTAGCAATGGGATATGTATTAAAATTGAATGGAAATAATATCCCACTTACAAGATATATAAACCCATCAGACTTGCTTGATAATAGCAAAAACACAATTGTTTATGAACAAGACCAAGAATTGCATCGTAAAATGTTTGAAATATTTAGCACTGGCACCTCTACAGACAATGCTTCAACTAAGTTACATCAATTGTTATGTTGCTTGCCATTTGTTGAGGCACCCAATCTTAGCTACAATAATTTATTTAGAATCATCATCATGCAATTTATAGATGCATATAATTTTGATGTTAGAGCTATTAAAAAATCATGTGTGCATATTGTAAATAAGGACAATAAAATTATTCCCTTTGAAACAATGAACCTTTTCTACAGAGATGACAAAAGAGAATATTTAGAAAAATTAAGAACTTTAACCAATGAATAAAATGAATTATGGATAATATACTACCTTTAATCTTAGCAATTTACATCATTTGTCATCTGCCAGCAATAATTTTATTGATTATTGGTTTATTAAGACTTAAAACTAGACCTGAAAATGCTAAAAAATTCTTAATTGCAGCAAGTATATATTTTATCATTGGTGGTGGAATATGTGGCACAATATTATTTTAAATATCATTTATGAAATAATTAAATTTTAATTCACTAAATTGAGTAGGAATGTAAAATCAATTGCATCTTTTGTCTTCAAAGAAACGGTTACTCAGGAACAATAAATACATGAAAAATGAAAGAGAAAATCATTGGGTATTTAAAAGAAATTGAAAATGAAAAAGACATTCAAATACTTTTGGCTTGCGAAACTGGCTCAAGAGCTTGGGGCTTCCCTTCTCCTGACAGCGATTATGATGTAAGATTCATCTATCGACACAAAAAAGACTGGTACCTGAGTTTAAATGAAAAAAAAGACAGCATTGAATGCATGTACGAAAACAATGAACTGGATTTATCTGGCTGGGATCTAAAAAAAAGTTTAAATCTATTGTGGAAGTCAAACCCACCTCTATTGGAACGAATTCAATCTCCAATCATTTACATATCAAATTCAGATTTCTTATTTGGAATGAATGAGCTAGCTAAATCTACCTATTCAAAAATTGCTACCATGCACCATTATTTGAGCATGGCAAAAAAAATGTTTTCAGAAATAAAAGACAACGAAAGCATCAAACTTAAAAAACTTTTTTATGCTTTAAGAACTGCTACTGCATGCAAGTGGATAATAGAACAAGAAAACATCCCTCCTATTGTGTTCCCTACAATGCTTGAACATTTAAAAATAGAAGCTACTTTAAGCACTAAAATCCACGAATTGATTCAATTAAAATCAACAAAAAACGAAGACTATATTCACCATCGCGAACCAAGTATATTTGAATTCATAGAACAATGCATTGATCAAGCTGAATTAGTTGCTACTTCCCTTCCACCATCCAAGGGTAAAATTGATGACCTTACAAATTTTTTCATAACCCAATTAAAATGACTTTAGAAGAAATTAGATCCAAAGGTTTGATTGTATTAGAATGCATAAGCGGGAGCAAAGCCTATGGATTAGATACTGCTATGTCTGATACAGACATCAAAGGAGTTTTTATTTTGCCTAAAGAAGATTATTACGGATTAAATGATTTAAAACAAATCAACAATGAAACCAATGACATTGTTTTTTATGAATTAGGTCGATTTATGGAATTGTTATCATTAAACAATCCTAATATATTAGAGTTACTAAACACCCCAGAGGATTCCATTATATACAAACATCCTGTATTTAGCGAATTAAAATCGGGAAAAATTTTATCAAAGGCATGTCAAGAAACTTTTGGGAAATTTGCATTATCTCAAATAAAAAAAGCCAAAGGATTAAATAAAAAAATAGTGAATCCGATGAACAAAGAGAAAAAAAGTTTATTGGAATTTTGCTATGTCAATCATTTGCATAGTTCTATTCCTTTATTAAAATTTTTAGAAACAAAAAAATGGAATCAAAAACATTGCGGATTAGCAGCTATTCCCCACATGAAAGACCTTTATGGCTTGTATTATAATGAATCATTGGACTTCCAAGGCATTTTCAAAAATGAACAATCAAAAGAGGTCGTATTAAGCTCAATTCCTAAGGATATAAAACAAGAAGCTTTGTTGTATTATAACAAAGAGGCTTATTCCTCCTATTGTCGCGAATACAAAGAATATTGGGAATGGGTAAACAATAGAAATGAAGTTCGCTATCAAAACACTCAAAGTCATGGCAAAAATTACGATGCCAAAAACATGATGCATGTCTTTAGGTTATTGGAAATGGCTTGTGAAATCGGTAGAGATAACTTAGTAAATGTAAAAAGGCCCAACCGTGACTTTTTATTAGAAATAAAATCTGGAAAATATGATTATGAAGAGTTATTAAACATGGCAGATAAATTGCAAATGGAATTGATCAAGGCTTTTGAAAACTCAACATTACCTGATAAACCAGACATAGACTACATCAATAAAATGACGTATAAAATGAGAGAACAATTTTATAAGGAAAAAAGCATTATTTAATTACATGAGGTTTAAATTTTTATTCATCACATTATGTTTTTTTAAATTTGTTACTGCTCAAACAAATCATTCTACGATTGAGCTAATTCTGATATTGAATTCAGATACAATAACGTTATCAGATGATGCTTATTTAACCTTTTACAATCAAAAAGACAGCACAAGAGTTAAAATAGACAACAACCAATGCTTTCGACTTGATTCATCAATTAACATAAACTATCCCCAACTAAAATTATACACAAGCAATGCAATATTCAATGTCTCTATGGCTAATTTAACTGAAACATTTAAATCCGTTTTTTTGATAGATGGCGATAAATATAAAATGACAATTAACTGTTTTACTCATTATGAATTAGCAAAAGAAAGAATGAAAAAAAGGAATGAAAACTTAATAGACATAGATAATTTCAAATCCTTAATCATTTGGGATTGCGAATTTTATTGTTGTGAAGTTGTAAACCTTGAATTAAAATAAAACCACATGAAATCAACTTTATTAGAACTGTATTGGAAGGGAAGTTATAATTTAAAGTATATGCGAAAATTTGCCGAGGCGTGGTCGGACATTGAAATTGTGCAACGCACCGTTGCACTAATTCCTTGGCGAAGTAACATTACCTTATTAGATAAATTGAAGGAACCTGCACTTCGGTTGTGGTATGCTCAAAAAACAATAGAGAATGGCTACGGTAAAGACATGTTGGTATTTCAAATTGAAAGTCAGTTGCACAATAGAGAAGGTAATGCATTGAACAATTTTTTAAACACCATGCCTCCGCTCGAGTCTGATTTGGCTAAGCAATCTTTTAAAGACCCATATATTTTTAATTTTTTAGGAAACACCCAAGCTTTCAATGAAAGAGAATTAGAACAAAAACTGATTGACCATGTTCAAAAGTTTTTATTGGAACTAGGGCAAGGATTTGCCTTTGTTGGAAGACAAGTTCATTTAGAATTAAGCAACAAAGATTTCTATATTGACTTATTATTTTATCATATTAAGCTCAAATGTTATGTTGTGGTAGAACTAAAAACTGGCAAACTAGAACCTGGTCATATTAGCCAACTCAACCTATATTTAAATGTAGTAAATGATGTATTATGCGAAGCCAATGACAACAAAAGCATTGGACTATTGCTAGTAAAAGAAAAAGACCGTGTCATTGCAGAGTACACCCTTTCTGGAATGAAAAATCCAATTGGCATTTCTAATTGGGAAAATGAAATTTTAAAGTCATTGCCAAAAAACCTTCAATCAAATTTACCTAGTATTGAAGACATTGAAAAAGAATTTGCTAATGAAATTTAATTAAAATATTAGTTTTATTGTACTTGTAAAATGAACCATTATAAACTTGTCATTACGTATTTTTTAAATTTAAAGGAACACAATCAATTTGCTTTACTTCTTTCATTTGTAATGTTTTTATTAGGTATTTATTGGTATTCAGTACCCATTGCCTCCAACCACTTATTATTTTTTATCTCTGCACCATTAGCTAGCTATTTTCCAGCTAAATTGTTGTGGAAGATTACTTTTAAACACAAAAAACATTATACCTATTTCAATCTAATAGGATTAAGTGTCATTTTAACCATGATTTCGATTTATTTAAATTTTTTCATATTGGATATTATTGAATTCATAAAACACCAACAAATTGAAACCTTACTCAATTCTATCACATTGTTTTCAATGCTAAGAATTTTCATTGCGATTTATTATATTGGATTGATATCAATTGCTTCAATTTTCATCACAGGTCTATTTATTTTTAAACTATCAAATAAAAACAAGTAAAATCAATTGTAAATCATTATCTATTAAAAAAAATTTCCTTAATTCTAAATACAACACCATTTATTAAATAATCACTAACCTTTAAAAACTATGCCATTACATTCAAAATACCGAATTCAATACTATGTCGTTTCTATCTTCAATTTTGTTTGCATGATTGCCATTTGCGTACTATTCCTTTACTTACATGTAAATAAACAACATTTTCTTTATGACAATGATTATATATGGTTATCTGCAATAATTTTCCTATTCACTCTGTTAGCTGTTATCGATTTTGTTTTTAACCGATACACTGTAATCACTGTTTTTGACACTCACCTTGATGTAAAAGCTATTTTAACGGGAAAAAGCAACAAGATATACTACTATCAAATACAATCTATTACATTAAAACCTATTAAAAACAAGGTTTCTGCAGGTTATTATAATTTGATCATTCAATATGATAACAACAAAACATTGACTTTAGATAGTGACAAAATTCAAAACTTCTATGAATTAAAAGCTCAAATCAATATTCAGTACATGAAAGCTAAAGGCTTATAATCCTAGCAAAATTACTTAGTCAAATCCACCACTTCAACACCAGGATAACTAGCAGCATTGAACTCAAAGAATGCATCTGCAATGGTTGTATTTGGTGTTTGTGATGTGATGGTGTAGGTTTGTTTATTGCCCGCTTTGTAAGACACCTTTAAACTTTGAACCGTTTTTGCCACTTTCTCCGCCTCTAAATTCATCGAGTGATATGATTTGGTTTTGTCTGTTGGGGTCAATAGTATTTTTTTAATCTCTACAGTTCCTTTTTTATAAGTCCCATCGCTGGTGTATGAAAATCCCTTTTCCCATATACTGAATATTTTAGCTGGATTAAATCCACTGGTAGAATTAGGATTGTACTTGTCTTTGGTACACTCATTAGTCTCTTTGGTATATGTCCATATAAATTTACCATTGCAATATATCTCCTGACCTCCATAAACAAATTTAAAACTATTTCCTTTTGACCATAAATTACCTTTATCTGTTTTTTTAGCTGCTTTGGCATCTGCAGGCTCGTTTAATACAGTAAAGTCGGCTTTCAAGGTCTTGTAATCCTTGTACTTTTTTGAAACATCTTTCAAAAATTTAGTTACTTCCTTGTCTTTAATTGGTTTTGCTCCTTTTCCTGCTATAAAAATGATGGAAAACAAAGCCAAAACAATTGATAAATTTTTCATGAGCTGCAAAGATAATATTTAGTTATTTAAAATTAAACAATTATCGAACCAAAAGAATTCATAGGACTAAAAACAATTTATTGTTTCACGATTTTTTTCATATACACTTGATTATCAATACGAATAATCAATACATAAATGGAAGGCGTACAGGTTTCTAAACCCAATACCGATTTCTTACTTTTCAGTTTTTCTTCTATTATTAATTTCCCATTTGCATCGTAAAGTTCCAATTTCCCATCTACAAATTCTGAGTTCATTTCGATTATGAGTTCATTTCTAAAAGGATTAGGATACACTGAAAACCCTATTTCCTTGGTATTGCTGACTATTTGCAAGGTATTTTCATTGTAAAATTTAGCTTTCAAGGTGTCGTTGCTTTTATTTTCATCGTTGTTATTTTGATGAACACTGCAATAATAGACTCTCACCTGCTTAGACAATTGCATTGAATCCGAAACTACGGTTTTGGTTTCCAACGAATTTAATTGAACTAATGCATTGCTTGTAGAAATGACATTATTTAATGAGTCGTAAATAGTGAAATAAACATTGGTTTGTTTAGCCTCATTCCCATTGTTTTTAAGTTCTACTTCTATTTTGGTTTTCTTTTGATTGACAAACACTTGGCCAAAGCTAGGACTAAGTATTTTTTTCACTTCTATATCGTGGTAGTTAGACACATTCAATAAGCTACTTGTTGTGTCATTGGCATGATTGATATCGCTATGATTCATTACATAAGCTTTTAATTCTATATCGCCAGCATGCAAAAAATTATAAGTAGAATCAAAAGAAATGATTGTCTCCCCTTCTGCTTCTAAATTAGCCCATTTGCTGCTGCTATAAACCACGGAATTTCCTTTTTTAATCTGCAAGTAAAATTCTTTATCCAACTTGCTCAATCCGTGATTAAATACTTTTAATACCGGCTTTTTCAATCCTGAATTCCACACCAATGGAGCTGGAGACAATGCCACCGAAATCAATTCCAGTTCTTTGTCCAATTGAACATAAAATGAGCCTTTTATGGTGTCATTTGTTTTCACATTATCATTCATCAACCCGTGATAAATTTGATAGTGATACCAACCTGTGTCATTTAAAACTAAACTGGAATCAAAATCCAATAATTTAGTTTGATTGTTAGCTAAAGATATCGGTTTTGAAGTTTGATAAATGACATTGTTATTGAATTCTATTTGGCAAGTAACATTGCTTGAAGAGTTAGTAATTCCATCGTTTTTCACTTCAACATTTGGCTTAATAATCCCATTGTCCCATAGATAAGTTGATTGAGGAAAAGTATATTTCCTTAAAACTAAATCCAAGTCTTTTCTGATTTTAAAATTTAATTTTATTGTATCATTCGCTTTGTTTAAGTCATTGGTATAATTGAGATAAGCCAATACAGAATAATCACCTACAGAATCAAAATGAAAAAACGAGTTAGGAACAGCCACGTAGGTTGAATCAAATTTTAAATTAAACAATTGACTGCTGTTATATACCGTTTTATTATCCTTCATAATTTGAACATACACTGTGGCGTTGCTAACATCGGTATTGCCAAATAATTTAATTTTAACTGAGGGTTTTATGGAAGGAGTTATCAAATTATAAACCGAATCAGCTTTTATATTTTCTATGTTCAATATGGCTAAATCTCTGTGAGAAGCTATACTAAAAGTTGAATTTAAGGTATTGTCATAAGTGCTATCGTCATTGATGTTAAGAAAATTTACTTTTACTGAATAATTCAATGGCAATTTGGCAGTAAACAATTTTTTAAATGAGTAAGTTTTGCTTGAATCGCAATACAAATCTTTCACCCAAATGGTGTCTTTGTAATACGATTTTGTATTGACATAGATATCTATGGCTAATTTTACAGAATCTGCAACATAAAATCTATTATTACTCAAATTAACTTTGGGATAAAAAGGCAATTGATTGTAATTTACAATTTGATTTTTTGTAGGATTTACCATCGACAACACTTTATAATTATAGCCTAAAGTTTTCATGAAAGGATGTACACATCTGTAATTGCTATCTATAAAAGGAATGATGCCTAATAAATAATTATTAAATGTATCGCAAGTAGTGACATTATTCGTATCGGTATTACACCAAATAATAGGGTAATTGAATTCATACTTTACTGCACTGTCATAGGGAATAGTGTTGCTTGTGAATATATTGATTCCCGGGGTTGGATCTGTCAAAGCATAAGGCCTTAATTTGCTATGCAAACTGTTAATCAGTGGTTTTAATTTTTTGGGATGAAAATGTTGGTACATCAGATTTGAAACCGTTTTAAAATACAGTGTTTCATATTTTTTAAACCTGAAAATGGATTCGTATAATAATGCCATGTTTCCACTGGTATCTGGGTAATACATAGCACAAGGATAAAACATAGATAAATCATAATCCCAGCCAATGTATTTCCATTTTCCATCGCCTTTAAAGTTGTGATAAATATAAAAATTATGACCAGAGTTATCATTTAAATCAACCATGTCATCGGCTGCTTTACCCATCACATATTTACTGACATCCCAATATTTTTCAAGTGTATCTAAATTGGCTTGAGCACTTCCTCTGTAATTCATGGCTTTCAACATTCTAATCAGCGCACCTGAATCTTTTTTCTCTTCATTGGTTTTGGGTTCGTAAGATTGTAAGATGGAATTATACCATCCATTTTGATAAAAATTATCGTCCCATTGCAGATTGCCCAACTCTGTTTTAAATAAATTCCCTTTTCCATTGCCAAACCTCTCTTTACAAAAATCCCCGTTGATGTGCTCTACCGCCAAATACAACCCCATGTAAGTATTATTTAAATACAACCTGACATAGGTGGTTCTCAAACCAGTTCCATTGTAAATCCTGTTCATTTTATACCCCAAAAATTCCTTCATGTAACTGGGGTCGTAAATGCAATTTCGCAGAATAAATCCCTTTAATCCATCAAATTTTCCGCCTGGTTTCCAATAATTAAAATCCACCTTCAAAGAGGGTTTACTTGCGTTTGATGTTGAAGCGCCTCTTTCTTTAAATCCTACACTGTCATACATCACATTGTCTATGTATGTAGTAGCAATGATAGTAGAATCTTCATTCAAATACTTTAAATTCATGATGTCATAAATGAAATTTGAATTAGAAGTCACAATGTTGATTCTATGTATTACATCTTCTTTGAAAAAATTTAACCCAGATGTAATTTGAGAAGATAACTCTTGATTGATAATCAAGCTTAATTGCAATAAAACCAGTAGTATTCTTTTCATACTACCAAAGATAATAAAATATTTTTTGATTTAAAACAAGTTTTTTAGAAACTCATTTAAACTGACCTCATCAGGAATAAGTACTTTGCGTGCTTTTGCTCCTTCAAAAGGACCAACAATACCAGCCTGTTCCAACTGATCTATCAGTCGTCCAGCTCTGTTATAACCCAATTTTAATTTTCTTTGAATTAAAGAAGTACTACCTTGTTGTGTTTGCACTATCAATCTTGCTGCTTCTTCAAACAAAGCATCTCTTTCATCTGGATCAAAATTTTCTTTTCCTCCACCTTCATCATCTCCTTTAAATTCAGGCAATATCATGGCTGAACTGTACCCCCTTTGATTGCCAATAAACTCGGTAATTTTTTCAACCTCAGGTGTATCTACAAATGGGCATTGTAATCTTATCAAATCATTTCCGGTACTAAATAGCATGTCACCCTTTCCAATCAATTGATCTGCCCCATTACTGTCTAGTATAGTTCTTGAATCAATTTTTGATGTTACTCTAAAAGCTAATCTTGCTGGGAAATTGGCTTTGATAGTTCCTGTAATGATGTTTACAGATGGCCTTTGAGTAGCTAATATTACGTGAATACCTATGGCACGAGCAAGCTGTGCTAATCTCGCAATTGGAGTCTCCACTTCCCTACCCGCAGTCATCATTAAATCTGCAACCTCATCTATCACCACTACAATATAAGGTAAAAAACGATGCCCTTCAGTTGGCAATAATTTCCTTTCTCTAAATTTTGCATTGTATTCAATGATGTTTCTTTTGCCTGCTGATTTCAACAATTCGTACCTTTCATCCATTTCCATACACAATGAGTTCAGTGTATTGCACACCAATTTGGTATCAGTAATGATGGCATCTCCATCACCTGGCAACTTGGCTAAATAATGCCTTTCTATTTTGTTGTACAAGGTCAACTCCACTTTCTTAGGATCCACCAACACAAATTTCAAAGTAGATGGATGTTTTTTATACAACAAGGAGACTATCAATGTATTTAATCCCACCGATTTTCCTTGCCCAGTAGCACCTGCACATAACAAGTGAGGCATTTTGCTTAAGTCTGCAATGTACAATTCATTTGAAATGGTTTTGCCTAATATCACTGGCAATTCATAGTTGCACTCCTGAAATTTCTTGCTGCCTATCATTTGTTTCATTGGCACCATTTCAGGTTTTTTATTAGGCACTTCTATCCCTATGGTTCCCCTGCCTGGTATTGGCGCAATGATTCTAATTCCTAGTGCTGCTAAGCTCAAAGCTATGTCGTCTTCCAAATTTTTTATCCTCGAAATTTTAACTCCAGCCGCAGGAACAATTTCATACAAGGTAACAGTTGGACCAATGTTAGCTCTTATTTCAGAAATAGCAATGTTGTAATTCTTAAGTGTTCCTACTATTAAATTTTTACTGTTTTCAAGTTCGTTTCTATCTATTTCAGTTTTTGCAAATTCATAATCTTGCAACAAGTCGATGGTTGGAAATTGAAAACCTGGCAAATCCAAAGTTGGGTCATAAGGTTCATCTAAGCCTATTTTTTCTATTTCAGGTTGAACTTCATTTTTAACTTCTGTAGGTGTAGTTTCTATGATTTCCTCTGGTTTTGTTTCTTCTATTTTCAATTCAAAATCAGAGTTTATTTTTTCTGCTTTTGGTTTGTTGTCGTTTAATTCAAATTTAATGACCGGCAATTCCAATTCAGGAACTACCTCTTCTTGTTCAATAATTTCATCACCATTGTCGTCAATTGTGATTAGTCTTATGTCATCTTCATCAATTATTTTTTCGTTTATTTTTTCCTCAGATGTTGAAGCATTATCCGTTAAAGCATTTTTTTCTACATAATCATTATGAATAGCTTCAGATTCTAATTCATTTTCGCTGAACCTCACCCTTTCCTCTTCATTAGTTTCATTTTCTACAGTTTGTATTTTTCTAAATCTAATATCAAGATTGTAAACGATGATTAAAAAACTTAACAAATACACCAATAAAAGCAAGGCTACTCCAACATAACCTACCAAACCTTTAAGCCACATAAAACCAAAATAACCAAAACCTCCACCTAAATGAAAATGAGTTTTGTGAAACACAAAGCCCAACAAAACTGAGACCCAAATGATGATAAAAAATGAATACCTAATGATTTTAGACATGGGATACAATTGCCAATTGAACAACAATTTTGTTCCTAAGGTAAATACTGTAAGTAACAATACAAATGAGGCAATACCAAACCACTTGTGAATAAATAAATGAGCAAACCAAGCTCCAATATAGCCCATGATATTGGCAGCTCCCTTGTCATTATGCGTCTCATACCATTTCCATTCGCTGCTTTTAATTAAATCCTGATCGGTTTCAAAACCACCTAAATTAATTAAATGAGAAATGAATGAAATAAAAAGAAACAGTGAAAATAAAATTAAAAATATACCCGCTATTCTATGTGTTTTTTCGTCCTTAAGCCAGGCTAACTTTCCTCCAGCACTCGATTTGCTTTTATTTTTTTCTTCGGGTTGAAAATCATCCGATGAATTCCTAAAGCTATTTGATTTTTTTCCGCCCATGTTGTTTTGCTAAGTAGCAAAAATACGATTTATAACCTCTAAGTAAAGACCAAAAGCTATTAACAAATCAACAAGCAAAGTGAAAAGTGTTTAAATAAATGGAATCAATAAAAAATCAATCCTATTTTGAACCCAATACCGCTGTATGATTGCCTGTAGGTATTGAATTCAGTGGGTTTATCTGCTTTAAAAAATTGAGGCAAGGCATCTTTGTTGTTTCTGACCAAGGTAGGGTCTTTGTAAAACAAATACTCTTTATCGGCTGTTGAGTTATAATATTCATTTACTGTCAACCCTTGCGAATGGTTAATTTTATCTACTTTTTCTGATTTAATTTTCACATTCAAAAAATTAAAATCCACAGATATTCTCAACGCCAATTTTTCATTTATTTGTTTACACATCCACAATTGAGAATAATAGCCTAAGCTTTGGTAATTCTTAATTTGGGATGAATACTCTACAGTTTTCACACTGTCTTTTAAATAGTATTGATGGGTGGAGTTCATCAACATAGGCAATAGTATTCCTTGACTGAATCTGAATTTCAATTGCTTAATTTTCCAATTAATTCCAAATCCCGACTCAATTTGCAAAAAATTTGAATTGATTATTAACGATTGTTCAATGGCATTTGAGTTGTTGTAAGCCAAGTTGGATTTACCCCAATTATATTGAGCAGACATTTCAAAATTCAACAAACTACTGTCAGCAAAATAGAGGTATTTACCTTGTACATGTTGATTCGTACCAAGAGAAAATTTGTTAGCCTTTCCCCAAGGAATTTGATTCATTTTATTGGATTTAAACAATCCGTTCATCCATCCACCACTCCACTCAACACTGTGGTGCTGAGCAAATCCTACTTCAGGACATGTAGTAAAGAAAAAACAAAATAAGAGATAGAATTTATTCATCAATAAAAAAGCAAATTTAAATAAATCAACTAAAAAACCACCATCAATTCATTTTCTTTTGGGTTTACCCTGCTAACATAGAACATTTGTTATTTAACTTAAATGAGAAATGTTATAGTTAAATTCAGTACTAAAAGGGAGGGTTACACAACCATATGTAGCAGATGATAATAGGGCAAAATTAGTACCAGATCCTAAAAAATAAATATGTTTAAAATAAGTCAATTTCTAATATTTTCATTGCTTTGCTTCAATTTGAAATCTCAAATTAAATTTGATAGTAGTTATTATCATTTTCTTAAAAATTATCAAATGGCAAAAATTTATGTTGAAGAATATAAATCTGATAGTTTACTTAATTTATTTTTTTATTTTGATTTAGATAGTAA
>CAYVDH010000086.1:0-14094 GCA_964450355.1 uncultured Flavobacteriaceae bacterium | reverse complement strand
TGCAAAATTCCTAAAAAAGAAATGGTGATGAATAGACTTCGGAATACTTTTATCATGTGTTTATTTATAGGTACTAAGTTACAAATATGGTAGATTGTCATGATTTTAACAAATTTTTTTTAATTCTTAAAGAAAAAAACGGAATATTTGAATTTATTTATCATAAATTGTCTATTTTATTAGTCGATTTGAAACACTTTGGTATTTAAGAATCTTGGAGTATGAATGAGATTAAATGGTTTTATTACACAAATATGGCTGATATCGAAACAATAATTAAGTTGCAACTCATGGCTACCAGAAGACACTAATCTGATTCTTGATAAAGTAATATCGTATGCATATCCAATTCTCAATCCTTTTAAATTGTTGGTTAAAAATTTATAACCAATAAAGAAAGACATGGCATCATCGCTCGTTCTGTATAAATTTCCAACGGTAAATTGATTTTTAATTTCCAAGGAATTTGACAATTCAAATTGAGTAACTGTGTTTCTTTTGATCATCAAAGCTGGTTTCCAAACAATATCAGGATTGCTGAATAAATCTAAAAAAGTGATACCAGACATCAAGTACCAATGTTGTTTAGTTTTTGAAAATGTAACTTGTTCAGATTTTGAATTAATAAACACAAATTCTCTTTCATTGAGATTAGAAACAGACAAACCCATCCATAAATTTTTCGTTTTAGTATGATTGATAAAAGGATTCATGTAAAAAACAGAACTTCCAAACATCAAATGTTGATCGGTGACATAATTATTTGGAACCAATGGGTCATTTGGGGCAAGTGGTTTTAACATTTTACCTTCTAATCCTTTTTGAAGTCTGTTTACATCAAACCCAAAAGACAAAATACTGTTATTTTTTAATTCAAATTTTTTGCTCAACAATAATTTTAAATGTGTATTTTTTTCATAGCCTAAAACGTCTTTCATCACTACCAAACCCGCTCCAAAATTTAAGGGCAAAGGGGAATTAATTGTAAGAAGATTTGTTTGAGCACCAGTATTAAATTGATCCAGTTTAGCTCCTTCAACACTTTCTGGATTAAACTCTAAGGTGCGATCAGTATAACCTCTCCATTGTTGATGTGAATTAGATGAAATACAAAATTGATTGCTTAATCCTGAGTAAGCAGAATTATAAAGAACTTTGTTAAATTGAAAATGGGTTAAATATGTTTCTTGTTGAGAAAACAAATTATCAGCAAAAGCAAAAAAAAGTATGATTGAGTAATTTTTTATTTTTTTCATAAGTTTTAAATTGAATTATTAAAAAGAGGATTAAAAGAAATTAAAACTCCTTTTGAAATATATAACGCAAGAAAAAAAAATCATTACAAAAAAAAAGGCTTGAAAAATATCAAGCCTTTTTAAAATGTGTTAAAATTTATTTTTGATTAATAGGTATTAATTCTAATTCTTTTGTTTAATTCCTCAACATCGTGTTTGAATTTTTTATCTGTATCCATCAAATCATTTACAGTTTGACAAGCATGAATAACAGTACTGTGATCTCTGTTGCCAAAATGAGTTCCAATATTTTTTAGTGAAGCTTTAGTTAAATCTTTAGCAAAGTACATTGCAATTTGTCTAGCTTGAACAATTTCTCTTTTACGAGTTTTTGATTTTACATTTTCAACTGAAACATTGTAGTAATCGCAAACTAATTTTTGAATGTAATCGATGCTGATTTCTCTGGTAGCATTTTTTACAAAATTCTTCATCATTTGTTTAGCTAAATCTAAATCAATTTCTTTTCTATTGAGTGAACTTTGAGCTAAAAGTGAAATAAGAGCTCCTTCAATTTCTCTGACATTGGTATCTATATTGTGAGCTATGTATTCTACAACTTCGCGATGAAGTGATAATCCACTTTCATATGCTTTATTTTCTAAAATGGCAATTCGTGTTTCAAAGTCTGGCATAGTTAAATCTGCAGACAATCCCCATTTAAATCTAGATAATAATCTTTCATCTACATCTTTAATGTCTTTAGGTGCTTTATCACTGGTTAAAATAATTTGTTTGCCAGCTTGATGCAATTGATTGAATATGGTAAAAAATATTTCTTGTGTTCTTGTTTTTTGTGCTAATTGATGAACATCATCTACAATAAGAACATCCATTGATTGATAAAAATTCACAAAATCATTTTGATTATTTGCTTTCACAGATTCCACAAATTGATTGATGAATCTTTCAGCAGAAACATAAATGACAGTTTTATTTTTATTCAATTGTTTAATTAAATTTCCTATAGCATGAACTAAGTGAGTTTTACCTAAACCAACACCTCCAAATATCATCAAAGGATTATAAGCAGTACCACCAGGATTATGAGCAACTGCCCAACCAGCTCCACGAGCTAATCGGTTACATTCACCTTCTATAAAATTATCAAATGTATATTTATTATTTAATTGTGAATCGATAGGAACTTTTCTTAAACCAGGAATGATGAATGGATTTTTAATGTTGTTTGTAACATTCAATGGTAAATTCATTTCGTTGGTCACAGTTTTTTTGCCATTACCTGTTGGCACATTAATAGTATAAGGACCAGAAGAAGGAGTACTATTTTCAACTATGATGTTGTATTCCAATTTTGCTCCAACTCCTAAAATTTGTTTTAAGGTTTTTTGTAATAATGTAACATAGTGTTCTTCTAACCATTCATAAAAAAATTGACTTGGTACTTGTATCGTTAAAACTTTGTTTTCGAGTTTTACAGATTTAATTGGCTCAAACCATGTTTTAAAACTTTGAGAGTTTAAATTGTCTTTTATAATTTTTAGGCAACTTGCCCAAACAGTTTCAGCGTTAAATTGTTGTCCACTCATGCTTGTCATATTTAATTGTTTTTCAGTAATTTGTAATGTTGTTGTATAGTATTGAATTCAGTTCTGAAATTACGTTCAAAAAAAGTTGTAAAAAAAATTTTTTTCATTTGTTTTTCATCTTTTTTTTATACATAGAATTGCTTTAATATTTGTTTAAATACGATTAAGCAAATTTTAAGTTTGTGTTAATTATTTTAAGTGAATGTGAATTTAACTGAATTAAATGTTTAAAAAAAATATTATTGTTAATATCTTAAATTAACTGCCCTTAAATTCACCAAATTCTTTTCTAAATACATCTGCAATTTCACCTAATGTTGAATAATTTTCAACACACTCTATAATATAAGGCATCACATTTTTATTTTCCACTGATGCTGTTCTTAAATTATTTAAAGAAATATCAACTTGTTCATTGTTTCTTTCTGATTTTAATTGATTCAATTTATCCATTTGAATTTTTCTGATGCTGTCATCAATTTTAAATACAGGTTTTGTTTCATTTAAATTAGATTCAAATTGATTGACTCCAATAATTATTTTAGATTTATCTTCAATTTGTTTTTGATACAAATAAGCACTTTTTGCAATTTCATTTTGAATGTAACCTTGTTCTATTGCATTTACACTTCCACCCATTGCATCTATTGTTTGAATGTATTGGTAAGCTTTTTCTTCTATTTGATTTGTCAACTCCTCAACATAATAACTTCCACCTAAAGGATCAACAGTTTTAGTCACACCACTTTCGTATCCTATAATTTGTTGAGTTCTCAAAGCTGTTCTTGCTGCACTTTCTGTTGGCAAACTCAATGCTTCATCATATCCATTGGTATGCAAACTCTGTGTTCCTCCTAATACTGCAGACAATGCTTGAATAGTCACTCTTACAACATTATTCTCTGGTTGTTGCGCTGTTAAAGTTGATCCACCTGTTTGAGTATGGAACCTTAACATTTGAGCTTGTGGGTCAGTAGCACCTAATTCTTTTGTGATGTTAGCCCACATTCTTCTAGCTGCTCTGAATTTTGCAACCTCTTCAAATAAATCATTATGTGCATTGAAAAAAAACGACAAACGTTTTGCAAACACATTTATATCTAATCCTTTTTCAAGTGCTGCTTTAACATATGCTTTACCATTGGCTAATGTAAAAGCCAATTCTTGAACAGCATTGCTACCCGCTTCTCTAATATGGTAACCTGAAATTGAAATGGTATTCCATTTTGGAATTTCTTTACTGCAATAATCAAATATATCAGTAATCAATTTCATGCTGGGCTTAGGAGGGTATATATAAGTACCCCTTGCTGCATATTCTTTTAAAATATCATTTTGAATTGTACCCGAAATCTTAGACAAATCAGCTCCTTGTTTTTTAGCTAATGCAATGTACATGGACAACAAGGTTGATGCTGTCGCATTGATGGTCATACTTGTTGTTATGTCTTGCAATTGAATGCCATCAAACAATGTTTCTATATCTTTAAGTGAATCGATAGCTACACCAACTTTACCAACTTCCCCTTCGGAAAAAACATGATCACTATCATAACCAATTTGAGTTGGCAAATCAAATGCTACTGATAATCCCATTGTGCCTTGTTTCAATAAATAATGGTATCTTTTATTGGATTCTTCTGCAGTAGAAAATCCAGCATATTGACGCATGGTCCACAGTTTGCTGCGGTACATGTCATTTCTAATTCCTCTGGTAAATGGAAACTCTCCAGGTAGTTGATTGTTTGATGTGTGTGTTGAATAAACTGAATTTATTTCAATACCGCTGTCTGTTTTGATGATTTTTTCGCTCATTAAAAATACAAATTGATTTCTGCTTTAAGAAAATCTATCGCTTTTTGAGTAGGAATTTTGTTCTCAGCAATCATTCTGTCCACTATGGCTTTTGAATAATCAATACCTGTTGAATTAGATGGCAACGATTCATGTGTAGTATGTAAAAGTTGAATGACTTCTTCTTTCACTACTTTGATGATGTTCCATGCTTGATTACTGACATATATCTGTTGTGATAAGTTATGAGAAAATTCTTGGTGAACTGCTGCTTCCATCAAATGTTTTAAACCCAATGCAGTAGAACCTGTCTCCATGTATTGATTGATTAAACTTTGTGGACTTATTCTTTCAAGAAATAATATCATTCTTTCATAAGCTTGTAATTTTAGTGGTGTTAAAAATTTAGCGGATTCTTTTCTGATGTCTAATTGCAATCTTGCTATGTTGTCTTCCATCACTTTATTGATGATGACATAACAAACCATAAAAACAACTAACGAAGGAATGATGTATTTTAATATTTCTAGAAATGTTTGTAATAATGGATCCATGTATATATTAGCGCAAAAATAATTATTTTATTGTGATGTTGAGTATTTTTTATTTTTATTTTATTTCTTGCAACAGGGTTCTGAAAGTTAAAACTTTGTCACCGTATTTTTTAATTGTTTTTTCTCTTAATACCGGACCGTGATTATTGATGTAATCATGATAATCTTCAATTGTTGCACATCTGTACTGTATGGCATAATTCACTCCTTCATTATCTTCTACTTGAGTTAATAGCTTAAGAATTCTGTATTCCAAAAATTTATTGGTTGACATCACTTCGGGTAAGTGTTCGTTTTTCATCCAATCTAACCACTCTTCTTCTAATTCTTGATTTAAATTGCAAGTGACATTGTATATAATCATAAGAATGCAAATGTAAAAATCTATTTGAATATATTTGCATTTTAAATGCCTTTTAATACTTCATTTGAGCAAAACCTTTCATTTTCTTTATTTAATTCTAATCACATTAGCTTATTGCGAGATGATGTAATACATGAAATAATAAGTGGTAATAAATGGCGTAAACTAAAGCACATCATTGATTACGCTGTTCAAAAAAACATTAAAAAAATCATCACTTTTGGAGGGGCTTATTCTAACCATGTTGTTGCACTTGCTTATGCCTGTAATCATTACAATATAAAATCGGCAGCTTACATCAGAGGAAATGAGAAAAGGGAATTAAATCATTATGAAAAATTGTGTTTGGATTTGAATATGGAATTGTTACATATTTCCAGAGAAGAATTTAAAAACAAATCAGATATTTATTACAACAATTCCCAAACTGATGACACCCTAATAATCAAAGAAGGTGGTGACCATGAACTTGCATTAATAGGTTGCAAAGAAATGCTTGATGACATTCAATCCAATCCTGATTTTATAGTTCTAGCTCTTGGCACTGGCACTACCATGGAAGGGCTTGTTCAAGGAGTAATTGAAAAAAATATCAACAGTAAAATTATTGGTATAAGCACTTTTAAAAACAACTTTGATTTAGATAAAAGAATGAGCAAATACCCAACAAAACATTGGGATATCATGCATGGCTATGAAAGAGGGAAATACGGAAAAATTGATGAAAATTTGATCCATTATATCAAAATGTTTTACGATGAAACTGGAATTAAAACAGAACCTATTTATACTGGCAAAATGCTAATGGCAGTTGAAGATTTACTTCAAAAAAAATATTTTACTAGTGAAAATAAAATTTGTTTGATTCACACTGGAGGATTATTGTCTTTTCCTCAGTAATTATAAATAACATTAAGCATAGTCTGACCTACAGCTTTAAGTGTGTTTTTATCTACAGCATCCATATTGTCATCGTGTGTATGCCAATATTTACCAAATCTTGAATTGGTTGTTGGGTCGAAATGTATGATGTCTATGACAGGAATTTGAGGTAAATATTTCATCATGTAATAATGATCATCTGTGATGTAACCTCTTTGTGCATTTACAAAATATTTTCCATAACCTGATTCATTGGCTTCTGACCATACTAAATTTAATTGATAAGAAGCGTTGTCCATACTTGTACCCTCATAACCAAATAAGGCATCTTTAGCTCCTACCATATCTAGTAATATTCCAAAATCAGCTTTATAATTTGTTACATGAGGATTCTTGGCCCAAAATTGTGACCCCAAACAATAACTGTCTGGTACTTGACCAGAATTATCTCCCCAATCTTCGGCATCAAATAAAATTAAATCAATGCCATAATCTATTTTATTTGTTTTTAAAACGGATGCAATTTGCAAAATCACCCCAACACCACTAGCGCCATCATTGGCTCCTAATATTGGCTTATCTTTATTTTCATCATCCTGATCAGCAAAAGGCCTTGTATCCCAATGGGCACAAATAATCACTCTTTTAATTGCTTTAGGATTGAAAGAAGCTATGATGTTTTTAACTGGTATTATTTTATTGTCAAAAGTTTTTGCTGTTGAATTCTGGGTGTAAACAGTATCTGCAAAATGGGTCAAGGTTTGAAGTAAAAATTGATGACAATTAAAATGTCCATTGGATCCAGGCACTCTTGGACCAAAATCAACTTGTTTTTTTACAAAATCAAAGGCGCTGTCTTGATTAAAATTAACAACTTTTTTTGTTGATTTTGTTTCTGTTGTATCTACATTATCTACTTCAATTTTTTTATTGCATCCATTTTCACAACCTACTATTGAAAACAGTAAGCAACATAAAAAAAAATGATATTTTAATTTTTTGCCCATGGTGAAATAAAATTAAATTCTTTGATATCTACATCGAATACTTGTTTGGTTTTTAAGTTTATAAAGGTGTAAGTACCTTTCATATTCCCATAAATACTTTTTAATAAACATCCTGAAAAATAATTATGAGAATTTCCAGGCTCAATAATAGGTTGTTCTCCAACAACACCATCGCCTTCCACAAAACGCGATTCACCAATTCCATCTTTGATCCACCATTTTCGGCTTAAGAGTTGGACTATGTTCTCGCTGTGATTAACTATATCTATATTATAAACAAAAAAAAACTCATTGATGCTTGGATTGCTTTGAACAACACTGTAGCTGGTTTTAACAATAATTTCTATATCTTTTATTTGTTTATTCAATTTATGGGGCAAATATGAGATTTAATTTAATAATTACAAGAAATAAACACTTTTTTTTACAAAATTAAATTCGCCTAAAATTAATTGTCAAAGGTTAATCTAAAATAAATAAATTTGTAGCCAATTGAACTACCATTCAAATTTAATTGAGGACGCAATAAATGCATTATCAGGATTTCCAGGAATAGGGAAAAGAAGTGCGCTTCGCATGGTATTGTATTTATTAAAACGTCCTATTGAAGAAACTGAAAAACTCAGTGATTCTCTTATTCAATTGAAAAAGAATCTAAAACAATGTAAAACTTGCTATAACATCAGTGAAAAAGAAATATGCATGATTTGTGAAAATCCTCAAAGGGACAGAAAAACAATTTGTTTAGTAGAAGATTTTCAAGACATCATTGCAATAGAAAACACTGCTCAATACAAAGGAATTTATCATGTTTTAGGTGGATTAATTTCTCCTATTGATGGAATTGGTCCTGACGCTCTTAACATCGAACCTTTAATAAAACGATTACAAGAAGAGAAATTTGAAGAAATCATTATTGCTTTAAATTCTACCATTGAAGGCGATACTACTACATTTTATTTAGCCAGAAAAATAAATCCTTATGAAATAAAAATAAGCACTTTAAGTAAAGGGTTGTCTGTGGGAACAGAACTTGAATATGCTGATGAAATCACATTAGGCAGAAGCATTACTTACAGAATTCCTTATCAATTATAAACAATGGACATTTCAGTTATCATAGTAAATTACAATGTTAAGGCATTACTAGAACAAACAATTTTGTCTGTGATAAAATCCATTGGTCATTTACAAATAGAAATCATTGTCATTGATAATCAGTCGGTAGATGGCTCATGTGAAATGGTAAAATCAAAATTCAAGGAAGTAGTATTGATAGAAAACAAAGTTAATGTTGGTTTTGGAAAAGCAAACAATCAAGGAATTAAAATAGCAAAAGGTGATTTAGTTTTGTTGTTAAACCCCGATACGGTTGTCAGTGAAAACACACTTGAAGTATGTCATCAATTTTTTTCAACTCATTTAGATGCAGGCGCTATTGGGGTAAAAATGATAGATGGTTCAGGAAAATTTTTACCCGAATCAAAAAGAGGATTGCCCACTCCTATGGTTTCTTTCTATAAAATGAGTGGATTATCTAAACTATTTCCAAATTCTAAAAAGTTTGGCAAATACCACTTGAGTTACCTAAGTGAAAACTCCAATCATGAAGTGGACATTTTAAGTGGAGCTTTCATGATGATAAGAAAAAAAGTTCTTGACCAAGTAGGTTACTTTGACGAAGCTTTTTTCATGTATGGCGAAGACATTGACTTGAGTTATAGAATTCAAAAAGCAGGCTATAAAAACTACTATTTATCTGACACTACCATTATTCACTACAAAGGCGAAAGCACAAAAAAACAAAGTGTTAATTATGTCAAAATCTTTTATCAAGCCATGGCCATTTTTGCTAAAAAACACTTTACTAAAAATCAAGGGTGGTGGTTTTCATTTTGTATTCAATTAGCAATTATTGCTAGAGCATTTATTGCATTAATAGTAAGAATATTTAAAAAAGTATATCAACCATTACTGGACTTTATCATCATTTATCTTGGTTGTTTTGGCATAATGAAATACTGGGAAGTCTATAATAAATTTGTCGTTGGTGGATATTATCCAAGCGAATATTACATTTTTCACATCCCTATTTACATCCTGTTTTTTATTGGAGGTATTGGCATCTATGGCGCTTATAAATATTATTACAATTTAAACAAACTGGCAAGAGGCATTGTTTTTTCATCCATAGTACTCGTAGCTATTTATGCTTTATTGCCCGAAAATCTAAGATTTTCAAGAGCATTGTTGGTATTGGATTGTACTTGGGCTCTTATTTCAACTTTTGGCATCAGATTATTAACTCATTTTATACAATACAAACATTTTGATACTGTATCTAGCCAAATTTCAAATATTGCCATTGTTGGAACAAAAGAGGAAGCTGAAAAAGTATTAAAAATCCTCAGCTACCATCTACAATCTTATCAAATAGTAGGATATATCAACCCTAAAAACACCGATTTAGATAATGATTGGTTAGGGCCTCTTGAACATGTAGAATCATTATGTGAAATACACGAAATCAATGAGCTGGTATTTTGTTCCAAGGATATAAGTAGTGAAGACATTATGAATACTATGTCTAAAACTAAAAACTTGAAAACAAAATACAAAATAATGCCTGAACAAAGCAATGTCATTATTGGGAGTAATGACAAGAATTCAACAGGAGAGTTTTACAGCTATGATTTTAAAATTCAATTGAGTGACAAACTAATTTACAAGAGAATTTTAGATATTTTATTTAGTTTAATTTTCATTGTTTTATTTCCAATACTAATATTGACTAAAATTTATAGATTAAAAATTTTAGTCAATATAATACCTTGTTTATTGAATCAAAAAACATGGGTAGGCTATTGCCAATCTAACAACATAAACATATTACCCAAATTGCCAAATGCTGTTTTTGAAAACAATCTGATCTATTCTCATTTGGATAATAAACAAGTATCAAATGAAAAAATAAATTTCATATATGCCTCTAAATATTCCGTAAATAAGGATATATTTATTTTAAGTAAAGTTTTTTTTTAATACATTCGCATTCTTAAACAACTATGGCTAAAGAGAGAATTGACCCAAATTTCAACTCATTACATGAGTTTTTCTTAAATTCTGCGAAGGCAATACATCAACCAAATCACCCTTTTTTATTTGAAAAAAAAGGGACAAAATACGAATCCATCAGTTATGGTGAAACCTTAGACAATATAGAAACATGGTCGGCTTACTTGCATTCAATTGGCATAAAAAAAGGCGATAAAGTAGCCATTGTTTTAGAGAACTGTCCTGAATATTTGTATTTAGACCAAGCATTACAAAAAATTGGAGCTGTTAATGTTTCAATATTTCCAACACTGACAGCAGACGAAACTGCCTTTATCATTAAAGACAGTCAAAGTAAAGCTTTGTTAGTAGGGACACCCTTTTTATTGAAAAAATTTCAAAAAGTAGAAGAACAATGCAACAGCATCGAAAAAGTATTTTTATATTTTGAACATTCCAATTTAGACCCAAACAAATACATTACTGTTACTCAAATTAAAGAAATAGGAAAACAGCTTTGGCCAAATCTAAAACATGAAATTGAACCCATTGTAAAACAAATACAGAAAAATGATTTAGCTGCTTTAATTTATACCAGTGGGACTACTGGCGTTCCTAAAGGAGCCATGTTAAGTCATTATAATTTCATGAGCAATTGTTATGACGCTCTGGAATTGTGTTCAAGCATCAACAAGAACGACAGATTTTTATCTTTTCTTCCATTGAGTCATGTTTACGAACGCATGGCAGGGTATTATTTACCTACATACATTGGAGCCCAAATAGCTTACGCAGAAAGCATCGAAAAAATAGCTCAAAATTTTCAAGAAGCTCAACCTACCATCATGACTTGTGTCCCTAGATTATTGGAAAGATTGGAAAGCAGAATAAGAAACAATGCCAATGAAAAAGGTGGAATTAGTAAATCAATCTTTTATTGGTCATTGAAAGTAGGCGAAAGTGTGCGATTAAAATTAGAAAACAAACAATGGATTAACCCTTTATTAAAAATTGAACACATCATAGCTGAGAAATTAGTATTTAGTAAAATCAAATCAAAATTAGGTGGGCGTTTAAAATTATTAGTTTCGGGTGGAGGGGCGCTACCTCAGCATGTTGGCGAATTTTTTGGCAATGTTGGGATTCGTTGCCAACAAGGGTATGGCCTTACCGAAACATCTCCATTTGTTTCTGTCAATGAATACGAAAGACAAGTGCATGGCACCAGCGGCAGAGTAGCTCCAAGACAAGAAGTAGCAATTCAAAACATCGACCCAAAAGAATTAATTACAGTTCAGACTTACGATAGTTTTCAACCCGATTTTGAATCAGGCGAAGGTGAAATTTTATGCAAAGGACCTAACATCATGCTTGGTTATTACAACAACCCAAGTGAAACTGCTATAGTAATTGATAAAGATGGATGGTTTCACACTGGAGACATTGGCAAATTCGAAAAAGGATACATTAAAATCACCGATAGATTAAAAAACATGTTGGTTACTAGTTTTGGTAAAAATGTATATCCAACCCCTGTTGAAAATAATTACTTACAAAGTGAAAAAATAGAACAAATATTTATCATTGGCGACAAAAGGGAATTCATTACTGCCATCATTGTTCCTAAAGAGGATTTAATTAAAAAAATATTTGGATATAAAGACGATTTTTTCAAACAAGAAGAGCCAATGATAGAAGACGAGAACATAAAAAAATGGCTTGAAGAAGACCTTAAAAAATTATCAGCTGAACTTTCAAATTATTCCCGTATCAGAGAATTTGTAGTTAAAAGAAAACCATTTTCTGTTGAAACAGGAGAGCTTACAGTAACATTAAAACAAAAAAGAAAATTAATTGAAGAAAAATATAAACATTGGATAGACAACATGTATAAAATTCAAGTTCCATTGGGAAGCTAATATTCACTATGAAAGAAATATATTACAGCATCATTGCTCCAATTATTTACATTTTATTTTCTATATTGTATATCAATATGGCTAAATCATTTAATATTTATGACCATCCAGTAGGTCGAAGTTCTCATTTACATAGAACCATTACGGGTTATGGCTTATTTAATTTAATAGGATTATTGATGTATTGTTTAGTATTTCCATACACATTAAATTCATTTTTTATCATTGGTTTAATCATGGTAAGTACTATCAGTTTTATTGATGACATTGTATTTGTAAAGCATTTTGTAAGGCTTATTTTCCAAATTTTTGCATTGATATTGTTGGCAATAGAATTGCCTTTTGCATTTTTAGACGTTGAAAAATGGCCAATCGTTATTGCTTGTGTTATCTTAGGAGTATTGGTTTTAAATGCATTTAATTTCATTGATGGCATCAATGGCATGTTGGGGTTAAATTCGTTAGTAATCTTACTTAGTTTATGGTGGATCAATGAAAACACCATCAGCATTGATGGCGACCCACTTCATTTCATCAATCCATACTTAATTTACACATTCATTGTAGGGGTATCTGTTTTTTTATTTTTTAATCTACGAAAGAAAGCCATTGTTTTTGCTGGCGATGTTGGCAGTATTGCTATAGCTTTTATCATTTTTTATTTGATTTTAAATTTAATTTTTACAACAGGCAACATCGCCTATTTTTTATTGTTTTCAGTCATTGGTGTAGATACAGGTTTAACAGTAATATACAAACTCATTTTAAAAGAGAATATTTTTGTACCTCATCGCGATTTTCTATTTAAAAAATTAGTACACGTAGGCAAACATCCACATGTTAAAGTATCCATAGTGTATGCTTCTATTCAAGCCCTTATTTCCATCATCATCATTTTTTTACCACTTCAGGGCAAATTATCAGCTCAATTAAGCATTTTGTTTATTTTTGTTTTTCTGTTATGCGCTACCTATATTTTTGTAAGAAACAAATACACTAAACAACGTATAATCCGACTTAGGGACAACGATGTAGATTAGCTTTTACATTATTAATAGTTTTTTAATTTAGAAATTTTATCTTTTATTTGCTTCAATTAATCAAACTTTTTATATGAACTTTTTAAAAATTCTTTTAGCCCTCATTTTGTTATTAGTTATAGCATTGTTGGGCATTGGCTTATTTACTGATAGTAAATATAATTTAAGCAGATCAATAGAAATTAATGCTGAAAAAACAAAAGTTTGGACGGTCATTTCTAGCTTTAATCAATTCAAAAATTGGAGTCCTTGGAACAAACTTGATACAGCCATGAAGGTTACAATTTCTAATCCTGACAATCAAGTAGGAAGCACCTATTCTTGGGTTGGTAATGATGCTGCTGGCACTGGTTCCATGATTTTTTTAACCATGTCTAAAAATGATTCTTTCACCCAAGAAATTAAATTTGTTGAGCCTTTTGAATCTATTTCTAATGCCAGCATGAAAATATCAGAAGAAAATGGAAAAACTAAAGTTACTTGGGCAATGTATGGCGAAAACGGATTCATTGCACGAATTTTCATGACTCTGATGGGTGGAATGGACAAAGCTGTAGGAAAAGATTATGAAGAAGGTTTGAACAATTTAAAAAAATTAATTGAATCAATGCCTAGTGAACCAAACTCAAAATACG
>CAYVDH010000085.1:0-14294 GCA_964450355.1 uncultured Flavobacteriaceae bacterium | reverse complement strand
ATGCAAGTAACGGATTTAAATTAAAAAAGTTATCCTATTGACATGAATAAGACTAAAAATGTTTAAAAAATAGTTTATTTGATTGAAAATGAATGTGTTGAATTGTTCGAAGAATTTATTCTATTTTTCATTTAATTTTGTTGACAAAATCATGTTAAATAAAATAGAGCATATTGGAATTGCAGTAAAAAATCTTGAGGAATCAAATGCATTATTTACAAACTTACTTGGGAAACCTCCATATAAAATTGAAAAGGTAGAAAGCGAAGGTGTAATTACCAGTTTTTTTATGGTAGGAGAAACAAAAATTGAACTATTACAAGCCACTAACGATGAAAGTCCTATTGCTAAATTCATTGAAAAAAAAGGAGAGGGGATACATCACTTAGCCTTTGCCGTAGATAATATAAATTCAGAAATCAATCAATTGTTGTCCTTCGATTTTAAATTAATCAATGAAACTCCAAAAAACGGAGCTGATAACAAATTGATAGCCTTTTTACATCCAAAATCAACCAACGGAGTTCTTACTGAATTATGCCAAGAAAAAAGCCTTTGATAAACCACGTTTATTCACTTTTTAGTGTCTTGTTGCAAATGAAAGTCTTGTTACTCTTTGTTGTTTTAATGTTAAATGGATTATTATGTGCTCAATATATTCCCTACCGAGTGGGTGATTTATGGGGATACTCAGATACAACTGGAAAATTGGTACTAGAGCCAATATATGAACAAACAGATTTTTTTAATCATGGAATTGCCTTTGTTAAAAAATCCAATTTTTATTACACCATAAATTCAAAATTCGAGGTCATATCAGGGCCATATTATACATACGGCTATTTTAAAAATGGATTATGCCCTGTCAAAATGTTAAACAAACAATGCATTTACATAGACACATTTGGAAAACAAGCCTTTGAATTGAGTTTTTTTAAAGCTGAAAATTTCTCAGAGGAATTAGCGATTGTAAACAATGGAAAACATTTTGGCATCATCAATACACATGGGCAATGGGTTCGAATACCAGATTTAGATAGCATGGATATAGCTTATCAATCAGGTTTTATCCTTTCTTCTGTCATGGGAAAATCTTTCTACATCAATTCAAAAGGGAAATTCCTCAATCTGCCCGATTCGTTGTGGCCTGCTGGTCCATTTTCTGAAGGATTAGCTCCAGTTTATGTAGCTCGAAAAACAAATAGAGGAATTGAAACTGCACTGAAATTCATTGATACTTCAGGTAAAATAGTGATAAATACCTTTTTTTCTGGTCAGTTTGATTATTCGGATTACATACAATACCACACAGGATTTAAAGATGGAAAAGCGATAGTAAAGGTATTCAATCAAATCACATTTGAGTACCATTTTGTAAATAAATTAGGAATAATGTCTGAGCCATATTCCTCTGCTTTTCAAGTTGGAGACTCTCTGTTTGTGGCATCAATTGGGCATTACATGCCTTCAGTAAATATCATCAATAAAAAAGATTTGGTGTTGGGTAGGTTTGAGAAACAACCAACTCAAGTAGGGGTGTTTCAAAATGGATTAATTCCAGCATTAGGAAAAGATGGCTATTGGGGTTATTATAATAAAAATGGGGCATTGATTATCCCTCATCAATTCAGTAATGCTTACAATTTTAAAAACGGGTATGCCATCATCAATAAACTAGGTAAAATGGGGGTAATCAATATCTTTGGGAAGGAATTTTTCAGGGATTGGTAGAAATAAATGAAATGATTCTGCGATTTTTTAACTATTTTTGCAATTCTTATGCATTATCGTTGGAACGCTTTACCTAAATTAAATGATAAAAAAGTAGAAAGCCTAGCCAACAGTATTCAAGTTTCAAACAGCATAGCTGAATTGTTGCTGCAACGAGGAGTTGAAAATTACGACCAAGCAAAAAAATTTTTCAGACCAAGTTTAACTGATTTATATGATCCATTTCTGATGAAAGACATGGATAAGGCGGTAGTTAGAATTAAAGAAGCACTTAAAAACGATCAAAGAATTGTAATTTATGGCGATTATGATGTAGATGGCACCACTGCAGTATCAACTGTTTTTTCTTTTTTCAGAAATTACACCAAAAATATTGAGTTTTATATTCCTGATAGGTACAAAGAAGGGTATGGCATTTCTAAAATAGGAATAGATTATGCTGCACAAAAAGGAGTAAAACTTATCATTGCTTTAGATTGCGGTACACGTTCCATTGATTTAATTCACTATGCTCATACTTTGGGCATTGATTTCATTGTTTGTGATCATCACTTGCCTGGTGAAATGCTGCCAAATGCTGTGGCTCTTCTTAACCCTAAAAGAAAAGATTGTGAATATCCTTACAAAGAGCTTTCAGGTTGTGGTATAGGATTTAAATTAATACAAGCTTATGCTCAGGTAAATGACATCCCATTTGAAGAAACGACAAAGTATTTGGACTTGGTTGCAGTAAGTACTTGCAGCGATATAGTTGACATCAGAGACGAAAACAGAGTGTTGGTGTATTTTGGTTTAAAAAAATTAAACGAAGACCCTTGTGTTGGATTACAAGCTTTATTACAAAGTTATCAGATTAAAGAACAATACGAAGTAAATGACATCGTATTTGGTATTGGTCCTAAAATCAATGCCGCTGGTAGAATTGGTGATGCCAAATCATCGGTGGATTTATTGATTGAACAAGATTTTCATCAGGCAATTAAGTTTTCTAAAACATTAAATGACAACAACGATATAAGGAAGGAATTTGATACCGATATTACTAGAGAAGCTTTGGAGATATTAGAAAATAATTCCATGCATAGCAACAAAAAAACTACTGTTTTATTCAGCGAAAAATGGCACAAAGGCGTCATTGGAATTGTTGCATCCAGATTGATAGAAACCTATTATCGACCGACAATTATTTTTAGTGAAGTCAATGGCATGTTAACTGGGTCGGCTCGAAGTGTTAAAGATTTTGATGTGCATGATGCCATCGAAGCTTGTGGTGATGTTGTTTTGCAATTTGGAGGTCATAAATATGCCGCAGGATTGACAATAAAAAAAGAAGATTTTGACTTGTTCTCAGAAAAGTTTGAAAACATAGTAAACGAACGATCTAGCGAAGAAATGTTTATTCCTCAGATATCATACGACTTAGAATTGGATTTCAGCGAAATTACCTCCAAGTTTTTTAAATTATTAGATCAATTTAAGCCTCATGGTCCTGGCAACATGACTCCCATTTTTAGGACAAATAACATCAAAGACAGTGGAGCGAGCAGAATTGTAAAGGAAAAACATCTGAAATTAGGGGCTGAACAAAGTGGTATTAAATTTGATGGAATAGGGTTTGGAATGGGACATACATACAAAATAGTAAGTGAAAATAAATTGTTTGATGCCTGTTATTCCATTGAATTAAATGAATATAAAGGGCAACAAAATCTCCAACTGAAAGTTAGAGATATTAAAAAGCAAGAAAGTTAAATGATACTAAAGTCTAATAATTTAGTTAAACAATACAAACAAAAAAGAGTTGTTAACGATGTGTCTATCTATGTTGAACAAGGAGAAATTGTTGGTTTGTTAGGACCTAATGGAGCTGGGAAAACAACTTCTTTTTACATGACAGTTGGATTGGTGAAACCAGATGAAGGAAGGATATACCTAGACGATGAAGACATCACCAATTTGCCAATGTACAAAAGGGCTCAAAAAGGTGTTGGATATTTGCCTCAAGAAGCCTCGGTGTACCGTGATTTGACTGTTGAAGACAACATCAAAGCAGTGCTTGAATTGACTAAATTGAGTAAAAAAGAACAAGCCGATAAATTAGAAAGTTTGTTGAATGAATTTAGCTTAAACAGAGTGCGTAAAAATTTAGGAAAAGTATTAAGTGGTGGTGAAAGACGCAGAACAGAAATTGCACGTGCATTAGCTACCGACCCCAAATTTATATTGTTAGATGAACCATTTGCTGGTGTGGACCCTATTGCTGTTGAAGACATACAAGGAATTGTATTCAAACTAAAAAGCAAAAACATAGGAATTTTGATTACAGACCACAATGTTCAAGAAACATTAAGCATCACCGATAGAGCCTATTTGTTGTTCGAAGGCAAATTGTTAAAACAAGGCACTGCCGAAGAATTAGCCGAAGACGAAATGGTCAGAAAAGTGTACCTAGGGAGAAATTTTATTTTGAGAAAAACCGAAATAGAAGACAAATCGGGTGAGTAATAAATTTTTAATAGTTGGATTGGGAAATGTTGGAATGGAGTACAACCATACTCGTCATAACATTGGTTTCGAGGTGCTCGATTTTCTTTTAAAAAAACACCAGGGTGAATTTGTGCTTAACAAACTCGCTATGACTGCCGAAATTAAATTGAAAAATAAAACGTTATTGCTTTTAAAACCTACTACATTTATGAATTTAAGTGGAAAAGCAGTTAAGTTTTATATGGATCAACACAAATTGCCTTTAGAAAATTTGTTGGTGGTTACAGACGATTTGGCCATTGATGTTGCAGTGCTTCGACTCCGACTTAAAGGAAGTCATGGTGGGCATAATGGACTTAGAAACATAGAGGAGCTTATGCTTACTCAAAATTACGCTAGGTTGAGATTCGGAATTGGGAATCAATTTGCAAAACATAAACAAGTGGATTTTGTGTTGGGAAAATGGACAGAAAATGAACAAATATTAATCAATCAAACCATGGAAAAAGCAGCTCTTTGTATAGAGAGTTTTGTATTAGAAGGAGCTTCAAATGCCATGACAAAATACAATGGATAAACAATTTGAATTAGAGTTTAAAGTCAGAGACTATGAATTGGATTTGCAAGGCATAGTTAACAATGCAGTTTATCAAAATTATTTGGAACACGCAAGACATGAATTGCTTATTTCAGCAGGTCTTAATTTCAAACAATTGCACTTAGATGGTTATGATGCTGTAGTGATTAAATCTGAAATAGAATACAAAAAGCCTTTAACTAGTGGAGATGAGTTTAAAGTTGTTACTTCGGTGGCTAAAGAAGGTAGATTAAGATTGATATTTTATCAAGAAATAATTCGAATGTCCGATGGAGCATTGATACTCAAAGCCAAAATTACAACTGCCTGCATATTCAATAACAGACCAATTGAAGCCTCATTTATATTCGAAAAGTTTGGTTTGTAAACTCGTTTTATATTTCAATTCAATCTTTTGTTAATGATTTCTTCTACCTTTCTAAAAAATTGAATAGGGGAGTGTTTTCTCCATTGTAAGTTGTCTAATTCACCTCCAAAATTTACATAATAATCTATTTTTGATTGGCGGAATTCTTCCAATACATGGTCTCTGAAATTGATAAAAGCTATCCATCCATCTTCTAAATCTTCAAACCATTCTTCGTAATAACAATTGTCGCTGCTGTGAAAATTTAAAACATTTTCTCCTACTAAAATAAAGTACTGAACTCCCTGCTCCATTATGAGTTCCAATACTTCTCTTTTGAATTGCATGATGTCGTTGTGTATGGTGTCATTCCATTCGCCAATCAATTCAATGATGCAATAATTTTTGTCGTAGTCAACAAATAAAATTTTTAAATACAAGGTGCTTGAACCAAAATTATCCCATTGTGGATGTATAACAAAATTATAGATGCTGTGTTGAAATTCAAATTCGCTATGCACATTCCCGTAAAATGGGCTTTTGTCATCTTCTTCAGAATTGTAAAAATCTAACCATAAATAATGTGGTTCTATGTAGTGCATTTTCCTTGTTGCAAAGATAAGTGTTATTTGAAAATTTATATATTCAAGCAGATTTTATTACTTTTGTTTAAATGATTAAAAAACTCTTCTTTTTACAATTTTTGTTTATTTTTAAATGGGGGTATGCCCAACAAGTTAAATTGACTCAATATAGTGGAGGCAATGAACCAAGCATTGCTGTCAATCCGAACAATAATTCTGAAATTGTATTGGCGTTTAATACCAACACGGTTTTAAAAAGCCGAGATACTGGTAAAACATTTGCTAAAATAAAAGCAAGTTCTGAATTTGGTTTTTATGGCGATCCAGTATTGTATTGGGGTAAAAACAATTCCATTTACCTTGCTCATTTAGCTAAAAATAAAAAATTAAGTTGGCCTGAATCTTTTGATAGAATAGTGTTTCATAGCGCAGCATTTAACCAAAAAAAATGGAACAAAAGCACTGGCATTGGTTTTACTTTGGGTAAAATGCAAGACAAGCCATGGTTCAGTGTAGATGAAAATTTAAACAGTAAATTTTACAATAGAATTTACATCACTTGGACTCAATTTGACAAATATGGAAGTAAAAATCCCTTAGATTCAAGTAGAATCTTGTTTTCATATTCTGACGACAATGGTAAAACATTTACACTAGCAAAGCCAATTAGCCAATTGAATGGTGATTGTAAAGACGGGGATAATACTTTGGAGGGAGCAACTACTTGCATAGATAGCAATGGAACTGTTCATTGTGTTTGGAGTGGATTTGACCAACTATGGTACACCAAAAGCTCAGATGGAGGTGTGAATTGGACAAAGCCTTTGGTGGTGTGCGAACACAAAGAAGGCTGGAGCATGAAACCACCTAATATTTTCAGAGCAAATGGAATGCCTTTCATTCAAATTGTTCAAGACAAATTACTCATGGTGTGGGCTCAAAAAGAAGATAACAATAAAAACAAAGTGATAGTAAAATGGAAAAATTTGAAAGACGATTACTGGTCAGAAACTCAATATCTAAACGACAAGTTGACTGATGAATTGATTGGAGAATACATGCCCAACATGGTGGTGTCAAATGGTAAAGCATACATTGTGTATTATCAATGTGAAAATAAAATCAGGGACGAAAAAACATACAGCATTGTAGTAAGTGAATTAAAAATATTGAATAACAAAGTTGAGGTAGTGCATAAAGAGCTCGTTAAAAGTGATTTTAATGCTCAAAACAATGCCTTTATTGGAGATTATTTAGGAATAGATGATTTAAATCTTTTAGGCAACCAAGTACTAGTTGCCTATACTATGCTAGATAACAACTACAAACCTTATGTGGTGGTAGAAAGAGTTGAATTTTGAAAAATGGAAATAAAATTTTAGCTAAACAAAGCTTTCAGTTCAGCAGCGTCATCGGGTTTTAATTTACCTGCCATGACAAGTCGTATTTGTCTGCGTCTTAGAGCTCCATCGTATTTTATTTTTTGGGCTTCTGTTTCTGGTTCTACTGGATGAACTTGAATGGGATTATTTCTTGAATCAATGGCTACAAAAGTATAATAAGCATCATTGCATTTGTATTTTTCATTTCTAGGAATGTTTTGAGCCCACACTTCAATATACACTTCCATGCTGGTGTTGAATGCTCTAGTGACATAAGCTTCTAATGTAACAACATCACCTAAACGAATACTTTCTTTAAATGAAACCCCATCTACACTTGCAGTTACTACGATGTTGTTGCTGTGTTTTTGTGCAGCAATTGCAGCTACAATATCCATCCAATGAAGTAATCTTCCTCCCATTAAATTATTCAATGTGTTGGTATCATTGGGTAATACCAACTCATTCATGATGGTATATGAATCAGCGCATTTTTTTATCATGCAGCAAATTTAATCCATTTTATTTAGATTTATTTAAAAGGGAACTTTTATAAATCCCGTTTCTTATAGTATATTCGCAGCATGTCGTATAAAGTAGCTCCAAGTGTGTTATCGGCCAATTTTGGTCATTTAAATGCAGACATTCAAATGGTTAATCAAAGCCAAGCAGACTGGTTTCATGTGGATATCATGGATGGTGTATTTGTTCCCAACATGTCTTTTGGGTTTCCAATAATGAATGTACTCAAAAACGAAGCAAAAAAACCATTGGATGTTCATTTAATGATAGTGGATCCAGACAGATACATCAGTAGGTTTGCCGAAAGTTGTGCATACATACTTACTGTACATATTGAAGCTTGCACGCATTTGCACCGAACTATTCAAGCCATCAAAGCTGCAGGAATGAAAGCAGGAGTAGCTGTCAATCCTCACACCAATGTCAATCAACTGGAAGATGTGTTAGGTGACTTGGATTTGGTGTGTTTAATGAGTGTCAATCCAGGTTTTGGAGGACAGTCGTTCATTGAAAATACATATCGAAAAATCGAAACCCTCAAGAATTATCAATCTAAATTAAATGTAAATTTTGAAATCGAAATAGACGGAGGTGTGACTCTTAATAATTATAAAAAATTAATAGATACTGGCGCCTCTGTTCTAGTAGCAGGCAATACTGTTTTCTCTTCTTCTAATCCTTTGGAAACAATTGTGTCATTGAAACAATATTAATTTGCAAATTCCGTTGACCAAGTAGTTTTGAACAACATTAAATTGATTCATATTCGTTTTATTTTATTGATAATAATTTTTTATTGTTCTAATGCCTTCGCACAATCTTACATCAAAGGAGTAGTACTTTCTGATAGCAATCAAACATTAGATAAAGCAAGCATAACTTATTTAGCTAATGGTCAAATAACCTTAACAGATAGTTTAGGTGAATTTAATATTAAATACGTCAAAAGCAGTCTGAATTTATTGGTAGTTACTTTTGCAGGTTATAAGCCAGATACGGTGTTTATTCCTAAATTGTACAACGATGAATTGTACCAAATTAAAATCATTTTAGAAAACAATAGTTATGTCATAGGCGGTCACATTACAAGTGCAACTAGAAAAAAAGAAGAAGGCATAGTAATTCCCATCAAACCTTTAGCAACTACTCCAAGTGTATCAGGCGATTTTAATGATTACATCAAAACACTACAAGGCGTAAGCAGTAACAATGAATTGAGTTCGCAATACAATGTTAGAGGGGGTAGTTATGATGAAAATTTAATTTATGTAAACAACATCGAGATATACAGACCTCAATTGATACGAAGCGGACAACAAGAAGGTTTAAGTTTCATTAATTCAGATTTGGTGAACAATGTCAATTTTTCTGCAGGTGGGTTTGAAGCAAAATATGGTGATAAGTTATCCTCTGTTTTGGATGTCAATTACCGAACACCCAAAAAATTTGAAACAGGAGCACAAATAGGAATGTTGGGTGCATCTTTTTATTTTGAGGGTGTAAAAAACAAATACGACAGTTTCAGAAGAAGAGAGGTTCCTAAATTTACCTACTTAGTGGGAGCAAGGTACAGAGGGAACAAGAATGTGCTTAATTCTCTCGATGCCATTGGGCTTTATAAATCTAGATTTAGTGATTTTCAATCGTTGTTAAGTTACCATTTCAATAGAAACAACAGAATTGAATGGTTAACTAATTTGGCACAAAACAGATACAGGTTCGAACCCGAACTTCAAGAAACTACCTTTGGTACAATACAAAGCGCCTTGAAATTACGCATAGGTTTTGATGGTCAGGAAATCATGGATTACAACAGTGCCATGACTGGATTGTCTTATGTCTTTGACGATAAAATAACCGAACTTAAATTCATGGTATCTGGCTTTGTCTCTCAAGAAAAAGAACATTATGACATTCAAGGAGCCTACGAAATATTTGAACTCGACAACAATTTAGGCTCAAGTGGTTTTGGAGATACCAAATCATTGTTAGGAATTGGTTATTTTATCAATCACGCTCGAAATGATTTAAAATTTACAGTGTTAAATGTAGCACACCAAGGACAAAGGTTGTTGAGAAATAGAAACAAATCTAAAAATACCTCAAGGCTTTTGTGGGGTTTAAAGTTTCAAACTGAAAGCATACAAGACAAGTTCAAAGAATGGAAGTACAATGACAGCAGCGGATACAATATCAATCCATTTGGACAATCAGGAACAATACTTTCATTGTCTGAATTTATCAATTCTAAGACGAAATTAAACAACCAAAGAAGCAGTGGATTTGTTCAATATCAAAAAGGATTTGGTAGTAAAAATCAAGCGAATTTAACACTTGGTTGCCGAGCCATTTATTCATCCTTGAATCAAGAAACCAATGTGTCGCCACGAGTACAGTTTTATTATGATCCTAACAGAGTATATAATTCCAAAGTGAAAGTAGATTCACTGATGAAAAGAAATACTTTGTATAAAGCTGCTTTTGGGTATTATTATCAGCCTCCTTTTTATCGCGAAATGAGAGATTTTAACGGGGTAATCAATACGAATTTAAAAGCTCAGAGAAGCATACATGGTGTTGTTGGAAACGAACTTGTATTTAAAAAATGGAACAGGCCTTTTAAATTGGCATCAGAAATTTATTACAAATATTTAGATTACATGGTTCCTTATGTGTTAGACAATGTCAGAATCAGGTATTATGCCAACAATGCTGCTCAGGGCTATGCTACAGGTTTTGACATGAGGTTAAATGGCGAATTCATCAAAGATTTAGAAAGTTGGTTTACTTTGAGTTTGTTAAAAACAAATGAAACAATAAAGTACATCAAAGATGGGGTAGAAGTCACTTCGCCATCATTAAGGCGACCAACCGACAGAAGAGTGAGTGCCTCCATCATGTTTCAGGACGAGTTAAAGAAAAATCCCGATTTCAGGATGCATTTAATGATGCATTTTGGGTCGGGCTTGCCTTATTATTTGGGGGGCGATGCAAGGTACAGAGAGGGTAACACATTGCCAGCCTACCGCAGAGTAGATATAGGATTTTCCAAGGTGTTAATAGGAGGAGTAAAAGACAAATTAAAAGAATCGTTGAATTTAAAAAAGAAGCAACACATAAAGAACTTATGGATAGGAGTGGATGTGTTTAATTTATTACAAATAAACAATGTGATATCATACGTGTGGGTGAAAGATTTTGCAAATAACACCTACGGAGTGCCAAACTATTTAACAGGTAGAAGATTGAACATTAAAATAGCAGGAAATTTTTAATTAATATTTTTTGGGCAGCAATCCCTCGCCCTTTTGGGTCCGCTTTGCTCCCGTGCTCCACTAACGTTGCGCACCTGCCCTTAGTCGGGCAGCCATCGGTCTCGGGCTGCGCTGTCGCCTGAGTAGGGGCAAAGTTTTATGGTGCTATTTTGGATTTATTAGCAAAATCTACTTTTATGACCTATTGATTTAAGTTTTATATAATTGAGGTATAAAATTTTTTATTGTTCCGCAGCCTAGCGCTGTTGAAGATTTCGGATGTTTTATTTGACCTGCCAAGATCTAAAAAGAAAGTGAAGAAAAAGTGTGAAATTTAGTGAGGTAAAGACAATAGTGCAAGACCGCTGTTAGCTGATGTGGCTCTTTTCAAGCGATTGCATGATATGTGTCAAGTTTGCACTGGTCGTGTGTTGGATTGGAGGCTTTTTTGCATTTTATTATCGGTATTGTGTATTTGCTAAAATGCAAATGTGCAACCAAAAGCGTTGGCATTAATTTGAGAGCCCCTTATAATTGTAAAGTTGTGAAATTAGATTATTTCTTGAATACGAAATTTTTGAACCTATGTTTTTTTCGTAAACTGATGAAACTTTCAATTTTAATTCGTCATTGAAAATTGCATTAGTAATTCCATCAACTAATTCGTCAAGATTTTTTAAAAGGTGGTCTGCAAATCTTTTGTCAACAAGCTGAAGGACATCAACAAATGATTTTCTCAATTTTGCAAGTTCCGCTTTAACAAAATTATTTATGTCTTCTTTTTCTTCAATAGTTAGTTCGTTTGAGTTTATTTTACTTTTTATTAAATGTAAATTAGAATAAAAAGTTTCAATAATGCCCATATTTGGCTGAACAATTAGTTCCTTAAACCATTGAAGTTTAATATTTTGTTCGTTTAATCGTGCTGTTTCATTATCAGTTTTTTTGTCTTTACGAATTTGATAAATGAGAACATAACCTGCTAAAAAAAGATTTGCAATAGCAATTATGACTTGGGATATATCTGCAATTTCTGAAAGCGAAAGAGTATTTTTAATATAGCAACACAATACTAACATCTATCTATGCAAGTGCGTTTTCTTCTCTCAAGATACGTTCAACAGCCTCTGCTAAGTCAGTATCAATTTTGTAACGACCTTCATTTACGAATGAAAATTTTTTATAGAAACCTTCTTCACCCAATTTCATAACTATATTTTCAAAAAATTCTTCTAAAAATGAAGGATTTATTGATGAAATGTCCTTCGGAATAGTTATGATTATTTTGTCATACATAGGTTCAACAGAATCAATTTTAGACTTATTTCTAACTTCAATTCCACGAGGACGAGTTGTAAATACTTTAGCACCTTCGGTTCTAAAATCCTGTAAATTAATGCTATATGTCATATTGTTCATTTTTTTGTTCCTTTGTATTATCAAATTTTATCAAAATCCGTGCAGAAATCATTGTGCCTGGAAAGAAATGGGGTGCAAAAGTAACATATTTTTTATCAGGTTCATCATTTATTTCTCCAGATTTATTAAATGTTATCATTTTATACTTTCTTTTTTCTCCTTCTTTTACCTTTTCAATTATGTTATATTCACCATCGAACATAATTCTTGTATTACCTGAAACGATTACCATACTTGAAATATTGTCCTTACTTAAATCTCCTTTTAATTTAAAAAAGTTTTCAATGTATTGAATGGAACCATTTCCTCTCTTTTTTTCTTTGCTAGTAACACCTTCTTGTAACGCATAAAGTGTCCATAATGTTTCCTCTTCAAAGGTAGCTTTTCTAAACCAACCTTTCTTTGTATATTCTTCTGACAACGCTGTCATTTGGCTAACAGCCTTTTTATTAGGGCATTGTTCCTTTTTAAAAGTCTGGTATATTGTATCACCAAAGTTTAAAATTGAAAAGTTAAAAAATCCAAAATGTTCATCATCTTTGTGAGTTTCTTGAAAGTAACCAATAGCAAACCTATGTGGCATTGTGCCGTGTTCTTCTGCATTACTCATGACTTCTCCAATAACTTTATAAAAACTTGTTTCTTCTTCAATTGGTAACTCTCGTCCAAGTTTTCCTAAACAACGTTTTATATATTCTACTATTTTTGTTTGGTCAATTTCACTTCTTGCCCAAACATCTTCGCTATTTTGGTCATTAATTAGAACTGGCAATCCTTCAACATCTTTGAATTTCTTTGAAATTCCTTTGATATTTCTAAATGCACCAATTGAAAGTAATACCTTGAATATATCGTCTTTTTCAAAGTTAATTGGTCTAATTCCTTTGTTAAAAACATCAAAGTAGCCAAGTCTTCTGCAACGATTTATATAATAAATGAATTCTGCTAGTAATACATCCATACAAATAGATGCATCTACATCAATTCTTTCACATTTACTATAATCTAAAGTCACACAATCAACTTTATTTCTATGCAATATTACAAAAAGTCGTTTTAAAAAGTCGAAACTCTCCTCATAGTTTTCAATTAATGAAAAACATTTAGGTAGAAACAAATGACCATCATCTTTTTGATTAAATTGATTTTTGGAAAACAGCTCAGGAATTGTAAGTAAATACTTTATATTTTGCGGATAGTCAGGTTTAGGTGGTAATTTTTTTTCGTGAGAAAATGGTGTTTTTTTTGATGCTCTATATTTTCTGCCCTCAGTTACAGCCCTTAGTTTCATATTCAATTGATGTCGCTTATAACCTGCTTTTCTCAATCTAAACTTTTTTCTACGTTTTGTCGATTTTAAGAACTTCCCCCAAGCTAATTTTGATTGATATATTTGTCTGTTTCTCTTCTTCATTTATGGTTTTTCAATTTATAATTTTTGCTTTTACTTTTAGTATTAATTGTAAAATTAGATTATTCTACTTAACTTTTGTCAACTTGTTGGGTTTTGGGTGCGGTTGGACTAATTAAATGTGTTGTAAAAGCTTTTACTTGTGTATAGGATTCCAGTTCTTTTTAATTTTACGAAGGGCTGGAATTTTTTTGTAGGTTTTAAGTACAGGTTTTTGTGTCAAGCACTGTCGCCCAGCCTTTTCCGCTAATATACTTATTTACGAACTATAATAGCACTTTTTTTACTGTTTTTTGTGTTTATGCCTAGTTTATCTTTTCAATTTTTAATCTTTTGTTTTTCATATTTGAGTTTTAAATTTTACAAAATTAAATCTTTAAAATGAGATTTCATATATATAGAATAATTTAGAAGACCTTTTGGTTTTTTAATATTACATCATTCAAAACACTTTCAAATTACAATATCACTTACTAAAGCTGACGGACTTAATGATTGAGGATAATTTTGAAATAATTGATAATATTGTGTTCCTTCAATGTCTCTAAACTTAATAATAA
>CAYVDH010000084.1:0-14459 GCA_964450355.1 uncultured Flavobacteriaceae bacterium | reverse complement strand
GCGTGGGCTTGTGTGAGCCACCTAATTTTGCTGCACTTTTTATTTTTATTTTTTTCCTTTTCGTTATTTCAAAAAGTATTTAGTATTTCAAATTCTATACAATAATCCTATTCAGAATGATTGTTGTATTTTTTCATTCTTATAGTGATAATCAAGATGTATTCAGTGCGTTGGATTGGGGCTAACAAGTCGCAGGAAAAAATAAAGCATACAAAAATTTAAGTGCGGGTGAAAAAAGCAAGTGTGGTGATTGAACGGAACGAAACAATTGCGTTGGGTATGGAATGGAGCAACTTTCGGCTACTTATAGCAATGGCTGAACTTTGCTACAATTGCAAACCTTGCAAAGTTGCATTGTGTGATGGCAAGTAGCCGGAGTTGTGGAATGGAATACTGCTTGGGTATTGTGAAGAGAAGAGAATGAGCCACTCTTGCTGTGCGGTGCATCGAGGTGGCTGAAATGAAATGAGAGGTAATGAAGTGGAAGGTAGTGTAGAGATTGGAGCAAAGCGAAATGAACGAAACGCTGAAACGGAATGGACACGAATGAATGAAGCTACCGAATGCACATTGGCAATAAAACAACTCATGCTTTATTTTTTACTGCACCGCTGAAAAGGGTGGTTGGGGTGCGTGGTTTTGGGGGGTGTGGGGCGGTAAGAAATACGGCTTCCATTTTATCAAAATGGCTATGGTATTGGCTATTTAACATAATGTTATTATATGACTTTTTGTGCGGTTGGATGCTTGCATAAGCAGGGGAGAAAAAGTAATATAATGCCACATTATGTTATTTAGCTTCAGGCAGTTTTTATACTGGCATAAATGGAACGGTGGTGGTGGTTGGAGTGAAATGTCTTTTTGTTTGGGGTGGTGTGGTGGCACAGCTCTTTGCTACCGCAATGTAGCTTTAGCGGAATGAGGATAGCAATGTGCTGTATGGGCTGGGAACACCCCACACAAAAAGTATGACAGTTAAAAACTGACTGCAATACCATAGAGTGCTTTGAAGGGTTTGCCTTGTGCGGTTGCAAAGCACTAAGCCGTATTTCTGTGCGGTTGGTTGGGGGGGGGATTTTAAACTACAAGTGAGTTACGAACACCAATTATTTCTTACTATACAAGTTGTAATTAGCTGTTAATACATTGATGTTGTGAGAATCGAAGTCTCCATCATCTGTAACAACTGCAAACTCATATTTCTCCATAAGTTTCATATAGTATAGATCATTAAAATCAACTTGCCTGTTTAAATGATTTAGTAAGCTCATTGGGTTTAATTCAACAAAATTATCTTCCACATATTCATACATAAAAGAATATGCCTGTATATCATCAAGAAGGATTTTTAGCTGTTTGTCGTAATCTGAAAATTTATTATTTCTGTAATCTTTTTTGAAATTTCCTTGTCCGGGAAGGCAATTAAGAAAAGAGGGCATAGCAACAACCCTGAGGTATGTATTTATAATCTCTGATAAAAGCATACTGGTCATTACAATTTTTGGAATATTCTTTACCTTTTTTTGGACTTTTGGATCAGAAATAGAGTTTAAATGTACTACACCTTCAAAAAAATCAATATAAGGAATAAATCTTTTTTCCTTATCATTTTTATGATTATATTTTAAGAATGCAATCCAAACATTTGAATCAAAAAAATAATGAGAGAATGATTCGGGGTAATTATCAGTAAGCTTTACTATTTGAGCCATATATTAATCGAATAATGCAAGGATTGCATTATCTATGATTACAGCCTTCTCAGGATTTTGAGCTAAAACTATTGAATCTTGTATTTTCTCAAACCATACAGATGATGAGTCAATATTTTCGATAATGATGCTATTAGAAGCTATTAAAGGGTATTTAGAATATAACTGCCCAATTGATGCATTGCAAAAACCAGAAGTTAAATTTGAAATACCTTGGAAGTCTAAAACAATTGAAGCACCAGAGTTTAAGTAAGATGAAGACACTTCAAATATTTGATTTCCAAACTTTTGAATGATAGCATTGGGAGTACCAATAATGTCAATAATATTTATTCTGACTTGGCTCATAGGTCAAAGATACAAAAAGGGTTGCAAATCTACAACATTTAAGTGAGATAACGAAATGTTAAGTGAATTGTTGCACCATCCCGACAGTTATTAAGATTTTGAGAATTGATGGATTTATTTTGTAAAGACCAAAAACAGCCATCTGATACAATACTTAGTTCCCCACCGTTTTTAAAACAATACATCATAATTTTTTTAAGACCATTACCGCCTTTTATTGCATCAGGTTTGGTACTACCGCCTTTGACTGCCCAGCTTATTGCATCAGCACCTGATTTAATTTCGTTCAAAGTATGTTGAGCAATTTTTTTTAGAAAGCCGTCACCATAATCTGTTAATGTAAATTTTAGTTCACCTGAAGCTGGGAAATGCTGACCACAACAAATTATAGGGGATTTTGTGTTAGCGTGAATACCAACATTATCAAAAATTTCAAAATAACTTGATTTAATTCGGTCTTTAGAATCCTTATCTATTTTATCAAGCCCCCTTTGTTTCAAGAAAATATTTTCTATGTAATCTGCAAAACTATCTGCATTGTCAGGTTGAAACGCTTTTATTGGAATTACTGTTTCTCTATCATCAACTGGCTTAAAATGTTCTTTATTATGAACTACGTAGTAAGCAAACCCATTACGTGATAAAACATTTAAATCGCCTTTAAGAATAGAATAATCAATGAAAAATTTTAGGTTATTATTTTTTTTAAGATTGTAACAATATAAAAGCAATTCTGATGATAAGTTAGCATCAAACCATTCTAATTGTTCAAAATCAATTGTAAACCAACAGTTGGAATATTGTTTGGCGAATTTATAAAAATCAAATAATTGTTGGACACCTTTGGGGTCTGTTTGAAGCCTACCTTTAAATGAAAACTTTGACATTGTATTAATATCTCCTTTGATTTAGAAAGTCTTTTAAGGTAATTGTTGTAATGCCCAGCCCTTTTGCTTTTATCTGTAATCCGTTATCTGATGTTAGCATTATTGGATTTTCTTCTTTGAATTTTAAAGCAACTGATAGAATGAAATTGTCGGGTGATTTTTTGTTGAAGTCATTGGGCAATAAGGTTAAATCTGCTGTTTCCATTTTGATACCACGTTTGTCTATACTTTCATTAATAAGCCTCAAAGCCCGCTGAACATTTTTCTTTTGTTCCTCTGTCAATGATATTTTGAGGTAGTCTAGTTCGTCAATTACTTTTGCGGAAAGCACAATACTATATTTTAAATCGATTTTCGAAATTATATCAGGATGGTCAACAAATACGTTTGTGTCAATGATGTAAATATTTTCTTTGCCGTTAACAATTTCCTTCTTGGGTTTTTCAAACTTTGAAAGGTCTATCTTATCGATGACTTTTAACCCTGTTGTTTTAGGCGGTATGAAATCATTATTACTGGTTTCTGCTATAATTTTGGGAACAGAAGAATCATTGGTTAAATCACACTTTGAGATAAATTCGGCTACCAAACCTTTGTATGGCTGAACCACTTTGTAAACTTCATCTAATAAAATCAGGGTACAAAACCTTGCTCTGCTTGTAGCTACATTGAAGCGATTTACCTTAAATGAAAACGAAGGATTACCGGCTGAATAAGCGAAATAAAAGCAAAAATCAACTGTCAAACCTTGCACACCGTCTACAGTATTGATTAATATTTGGTCTTGATGGTCTTTAAAATGAAATAAGAGGTTATCACGAAGTAGCTTTACACCTTTCTTGGTTGAGGACAAAATAGCTATTTCAAACTTGGAGTTCAATAGTAAAAGAGAACTTATTTGCTGGTAAAGAAAAGCATACAAACTCTTTAGATTTGACGAATCGTAAAAGTGAAGAGAATTACCACCAAAATGACTATAAATAGTTGGAAGGCTCAAAAGTGTTTGATTGCCTTCCTGTATATCGGACTTCGATTTTAGACTGTTTTCGTAAAAAGTGTTCGTTTGAATACAAGCATTTTTTGAGAATCTATATGTAGTTGTTAATCTGAATTTAGGGCAAGTGATTGTTGATGCATAAAAAGTAAAAGATTCTTGCATTAAATCTATATCCAAAGAAATATTGCTTGAATTTTCTTGGTTCACAATTGGGGGTAATTGGAGGGGGTCACCTACTAATATAACTTTCTTGCCAAGAAGTTTTGCAGCAGCAATAGTACCTAAAAAACATTGACTGGCTTCTTCAATAATAACATAATCATAAATTGGCTTGGTTATATTTTCTGTGGCTAAGCCAGTCATTTTGTAAAATGTAGTTAATAGCACTGTAGCTTCAGCTGGAAGAAAATTTTTCGGCACAGGTTTTAACTCCGTTACTTCTTTGGTTTCCTCCAATGTCAAATTTGATTTAAACATCATACCTTTTGCCGCATCTTTAATCTCAAAATATTTTTTTGCAAGTTCAATCAGAGAACGGTTAGCAAGCGTTGCCACTAGAACAGATTTCTTTTCATTTGAAAGCAAAGCAAGGAGTCTTGATATAAAAAATGTTTTTCCAGTACCAGGAGGACCTTGAATTATAATTGTATCGTGGCGGTGTAAATCTGTTTTAAATTTTTCTATAAGTTCTAATGAGTCATCAATATGAATCGGGTTAAAGTCGTTAAGGTGGTAACTACCATTGATGACATCCTCTGCATTTTTTGATTGAACATCATTTTTTGTTATTTGGATTAAGTTAAAATAGTATTTCAATGGAGGGTCGGAAATACCAAAAACAATCTTATCGCCTTTGCCTAATTTATTAAGAAATTCCACCTCAATATTATTAAAGCCCACGTTGTATTTTCCATTCAATTCTTGATAATAAACTCCATAACAATCAGTAAAGGAATCCACATAATTTTTTCGGTAATTACTGTAACTGTAGTCAGAGAAATTGGAGTTTATAATTTCATTAGATTTGGGTATAGTAGCGGTTAAAGGTATTTTGGTTTTTGGAAGTTTATCCTTTGGAAAAGAGAATACCACCTGACTTCTTGTCTCGTCAATATATTCAAATGTGCCTATGTATAGTTCAACCTTATTTATAAGGTCAATGCACTTAGAATCAATGTACGACTTATAATCAGAAAGAATCTTCTTGATTTCTTCTTCGTAAAACTTTATTTGATGCTCTTTAGATAGCCTTTTCATATTTAAAAATTATAATCTTCAAGGTTCATGGCTTCTTTATAACTCTTTGCTGTTAGAGTGTTTTCATTGACAATGAATACAAAGTGCCATTTACCTTTATCAGTTACTTTGTCTAAAGAATTGTAGTCAACTACACTGTATTCATTAGGCATTCTGACAATACCGAATTTATTTTGTGGTTTTGTATAATTAATTAGTTGTTCTTGTGAATCATAGATTTCAATTTGGTTTTTGGTATATACTGACAATCTAACATTAGCCTCACCTAATCTGCTCCAATTATAAGAATCGAGATATAAAATTCCGTTTTGGGCTGAACGTACTAAGATTTCATCGTCACCTGCTTTTAATGAATACTCATGATTAGAAATTGGCAACCCTATATATTGGCTTCTAATGGCCATAAGTGTTTTTATTTTGGCAGTCGTATTTGCATCCAATTTTTCATTGAGTTCAAGGATACCTGTGATAATGCTTTTAATGAACTCTTCATCTTCTGTTGTAATATCTGAAAAAGGATTATTTATTTCAGGTTCACTACCGTTATAGATATTCCATAAATCTTCAAATGTGAAATTGTTATTTTCATCAGAAACGACTTTTTCTAATGTTTTTTTGTGGTCAACATCTTCATTGATATATATATCGAAATTATTTACAAAATAATCCCCTTCATTATAACGATAAAAAACATAGTCACTAATTTCATTTATGGTTACAATACGAGGTAGCTTACCCTTGAAAAGTAAAATTTGATATTCTTTTGATTTAATTTCAGATAATACCGAATTATTGATTATTTCATCACTATCATAGTCATCGTCAATCGTAATTTTTATGTTCTTGATCCTGTTTGAATTAACAACTCTTTCTATTTCTTTTAATACTATGTATTCATTTTCATTTGAAATACTAATACCATTTTCCTTGATAAATAATAGCGTATTTAGGAGTAATTTTCCGTCAGAAAGACTTGTATCTTTCGCAATATCACTAGTCTCAAATTTAGACTTATTGAGAAAATAATTACGCAATAAAAAAATAGTACTATCCTTTGAAAAAACACCAAGGTTACTTATAAAAGCTATTCTTTTAACAGAGTCTTCACCGGCTATCCAATTTAACACCCATAAAGGTAAATGCTCTGTTTCTAAACCAAGTTCGGAAGGGTATATTTTGTTTTGTAAACCTAATTCTACGTAAGTATCAATTTCAGTGAAGTTATTGTTGTATGCAAAATTTAAAATTTCAAGATTCGATAAAGTTGAGAGTGATTCATCTAAAAAGTGATTTTGCCCAGTATGCTTAGAGTAATAAAGTACAAATGCAAACTGTTCAATATTTTGAAGTATTGGGTATGCAGCAGTTAATTCTGAATAAATTTCTTCTTTCTTTTTATTGTTTATTGGGAATACTTTTTCAGCTAATTCGGATTTTGTAATATCTTTAAATTGATTGATAATTTTTGTAATAATATCGCTAACTCCTTTGTAAGCTGGCAATACTGAGGCTAATGAAAGTGTAATATCGTCAAAATTAATTTCATCTTTTACAGAAATGTCTTTGATTCTGATAGTATCGTTAATAAGTATTTTGGGGGTAAATTGAACTTGGAAATTGGTATCATAACAGTCAATGGCTAATTTAAGGCATTGATGTTCAAATGAACTTTTATCATAAATTTTCCCTTCTTGAAGAGAAAATGTTTTTATTTTATCGAGGTATGCAAGTTGAACTTCTTTATCACATTCACGAACCACAGAAATAAGGTTTTCGGAAAAATTTAAAGTATTTATAATCTTCATATAAAGACCTTTGTCCTGCCAAACACCTAATTCCTTATAGTCATTTGCATTAAAAACTTGGGGTAAAAGTTTAAAATTTGGCTGAAGAGCCAAAAGTTCATTTATCTCTTTACGGGCTGAATAATATTGAAAAACATCCTGAGGATGCTTTGTAAGCAAAAATTCATTAGCCTGCTTTTCAATATAGGCAACAGAAAAAAGCTTCTCGTTGTTTAGTTTTGAAAATTCTAAAACAGCAAGTGCTTCACTAAATGAGAGTGTATAAACAGAATCCAATAAATCACTCAGGGTATCATTTCTATTTACTTTGAACGGAGATTTATCATCAACCAAAAAATCGAATATTAATTTACTTGGATATGCTTTGTTCGTAATTTTTAATGTGGCAGTTTGCAATTCATAAAAATGTTTACCATTTAGATTTGTGTTAAAAAATACTTGCTCGATTGGCTTAAATCCGTCATTGGTGAAAACACATGACAATTTATCTAACTTTTGATTTTCAGAGTTCTGCTGATAATAACCTGTTACTTCTGTATAGAAATCTTTTATATTTAGTTTCAGCCCTATCAGCAAATCCCAATTATTATAGATAATTGACTGGTAAATATCCTTATCTTTCACTAGATATTCGTCAAGTTTATTCAAGTACTCTTTTGGACTAATTTTGAAATTATCTAACCAATTTGGAAGTCTTGTATCTACTTCCTTTAGCATGGCTCTTAGAGGTCGAATTTTACCAAGTGTGTCTTTAAAAAGTTCTAAATCTTTTAATTTTTCGGGACCTACTCGGTCAAAATTTGCTATTGTAAAAAACAGATTGTGTTTTTGCTCAGCACTCAAAGTGTTTTCTTTGCTATTTTCTGCTATTGCCTTAAATATATTCTCTTCGTTTATTTTAGGTAATACATGTTGAAGTAAGTTTTCATTTTTTGAAATATCCAAATTAGAAACTATTAGCCCTAAATAACGAAGCTCCTTTTTAATATCTTTTATCTTATCGTAAATTAAAACAAGACTAGAATTAGTGAAAATCTCATTTAGGGAATAATAATTGCCATCTGAAAACTTGAATAGTTTTATTTTGGAAATAACCGGCATATCACTTTCCGAAATGCTTTTGTCTATCTCTTGTATGAGTGACAGATAAGTATAGTCTTTGTTGTTTATGTCTGCAAAGTGCTTTTCGTTTGCTTGTTTAACCCATTCGTTAATTATTTCAATATTGCCCTTTTCAATGGCATATTTAAGCAAATCGATAATATCCCACTTTTTGAGATTTAGCTTGTCTTTGTTTAATGCTTCATCAATTAACACCTTATCCGTTTTATCATTTTGCCAAGCAAACCATTCTATTTCAGGACAGCCAAAATTCGAAGGATTTACATTAATACGAGTATCTTTGATTTTTACATTTTGAGTATTATTTGAATAGGTGCGATTTAGTGTAGGTACATTTTCTAAAAGATACTTTTTAATAGGTAGATAAATCCCTTCAAGTATTTGTGGCTTATTTTTGGGCTCTTCTGCTAACAAAAAAATTGCATAAAGTTCGTTAAATGGTATAATGTTTTTTTTAAGGTTACTATCCCAATATTTATCTCCTTTTTTACTACTTACAAATGATAGTATATCTGGTATTAGATATGAAAATAATCTTGGGTTTGATTGCGAATCAGGTTGAAGTTTCCGCCTATCACTATGTTTATCAAATGCATTACAATGGAGAAGAAAACCAAAGTTGTTTTTTTCATCATCCATAGAGAAAAAGGTATAAAAATTAGGGATATTACTTGCTATGCGATTAGCAAAAGAATAATTAAAACCAAACTTAGCTTCGATTGGCCTTTCTTTATTTCTTGGATTAATATCGATAAACTCTTTGGAATCCTTTGGATAAATTACAGAATGAGTTATTACTTCTTGAGCCAAAATACTTTCACCATTAATGTATATTTTATTTAGACTTTGTAAAAAGTTAAAAGAGTATGCAATACCACTTTTTAGAATTTCTATATTTTTTTCAATTACAGATTTTGATTTCCCTTCAGCCAGTTTGATGAAAACCATAGAGCCTGTTCTTAAAAAATTTTCTTGCGATATATTAATATTAGCCAGAGATTCCGATAAGAAACTTCTAAACTCGTCTAGTTCAGAATTTTCAAAAAGCACCTTTTTAGTGTCATAATCACTTATTCGGACAGGTTCATCTAAGTGTGTTGGAAAGCAGGTATAGATGAGTTTAATAAGCCATGGATTTTCAGCGTCCATATCTTTGTCATAACCTATTTTAATTTCATCATTTTTTAAAAATCTGTCGAATTGAATAAATTTATTCCAACTAAAAATTACTGCACCTGCATAGTCATTGACAATTGCATCAGCACCATCATCTTCACCTAATAACCGATGTACTATTTTAAACCCGATACCATAAGTCCCAATTTCATCAAGTGTTTTATCTGAATCGCCAACATTAATAAGTCCTGCCATATTTCTATCAGAGAAAGGCTTACCATTATTAATGCAAAGAAGGTATTTTTCATTATAACTAATGCTTATAAATGATGCATCGCAATCATCAGCATTTTGTATTAACTCATAAACAGATTGTTGGTCGGCTGCAACATTGAGTACGGTACTACGCAAAAAACTCTCAACATTATCTCTTCCACTACCAAAAATTAAACTCCCGAACCCTTTCCTGAAATTTTGAGGATTAGGATGTTTTAAATCAATGAAGTTCACATCAACATCACGGTCTCTGTTTTGAGCCTTTTCAACTTTGTAATATTCACGGAAAAGTTTGGCGTTTCTTGTGTAAAGCATATCTTATTATTTTCTATTTAACTATTTAATTAGGCTTTTAAGTAGGTCTTAAATTTTGGGTATTAGTGGAATAGTGAATGATACACATTGTCCATTACTTATAAATATTATCAGATACCACGCCCTTAAAACTACTCGTTTTACTGACCTGATCATGGGGAATTAATACATATTTCCATTGTTTACCGCCAAATTCTGCTGTGTATTCGGTAGCGTAGTTGCAGTATTTTAGGGCTGCTTGGGCTTTTGCTTGTACTTCGTTGCTTGGTATTTCGTCTGCTCTTTTGGTTTCAATCAGGTAAATGCAATCTGCTGTTTCTACTACAAAATCTGGTTCGTATATTTTACTGTTGTGATGCCAATAGATACGGAACTGGTTTGGTGCTGGTCGTAGCCATTTCATTACTTCCTTGTCGTTTTCTAATATCATTGCAAGTGTTTGTTCTGTTCGGCTGTCAAATTTATACTCGAAGTGGCAAGATTTTTCAAACCCTATGAAAACGTATTTAGGTACTTGCACTGCCGGGAAACTATCATCTCTGTAATCTTTGCGGCCTTCGTTTTTTAAAGTGGTGAAATTCCAATCTTCTATCTTGGTGAATGGTTTTACATTCGGTTTGATGTAATCGGGTTCGTGGAGTTTGAAATGTTCCATCATTTGATGATACATTTTATTTGCTATTGCTCCACGCCATTGAAACACTAATGTATTGAGGTCTTCACCATCTTTTAAATTGGTTAGTAGTTCTGCAATTGCTTGTTTTGCTAACTTATGTAATAGGTCGGCATTGGTATCATAATCAATCTCTGAGAAGTTGATGAGTTCTGATATTAATAGCTTTTCTGGTTTGCCATAATACACCCCTTTTTTAACCTCTATAATGTCCATTTTACGGTCTTTGAGGCCAATCCTTACTATTTCCTCATTGAGTTGCTCATAAGTGAAATCTGAACTGTTTAAATCGAAATCTTCAAAGCTTGCTGTAACCTCACCTTGAACTAAGTCCATACGTGGAATTTCGATGATGTTCTTTTTAAAATCTGCAACCAATTTTTCGTACATCACTTCTGCTTCGGCTGCTATACTTACTGCAAATAAATTACCTTGCCCTGAATTGAGTTCTTTGTTTACCGCTTCCATTACTTGTGCTCTTACTTCGGGCTTCATCAGGTCATCAACTTTTTTAACCTGCGAATTGGTATTGAAAAACGGAATAACATTTACCAACACTTTTTTTGCATCAACAATGTTTTGCTGTTTTTGCTTTTGTGCAGGTTCTACAATTTTATTTACTTCTTCTTGTTCTTTCTGAATGTTTTGCTGAATGGTATTTTGAACTGTAACAACTTCTACTCTTTGCTTTAGTTGTTCTTCATCTATTTCAATGAATTTGAGTTTGTTTAGAATAGAATTTGGGTCTTGGGCTGCTGCAATTACCGTATCGAAATTATCATGTGCTACAACGGTTAATTTATCTACTTTTTCATTTCCTGTTCTTTCTCCGCTAAATGGCAAACGCAAACCTCTACCAATGGTTTGTTCTACCAATATGGAAGCATTGGCAGCCCTTAATGGAACAATGGTGTAAAGATTGGTAACGTCCCAACCTTCTTTGAGCATGTTTACGTGGATTACAATTTCTATTTCGTTGTCTTCATGTTCCAATGAAATAAACTGTTGCTCAATTAATTCTTCGTTTCGGGTGGTGCTATCAATTTGTAATACTTTATTGGCAAATGCTCCTTCATAAAAATCGTGGGATGAAACAAGGTCATAAACTGATTTAGCATGTGTGGTATCACGGCAAACAACCAATATAAAAGGCTTTACCAATCTTTTACCTGTGTTTAAGGCATAGAGTTTTAATTCCTGTTTGGTGTCTTCGTGAATACTAACTGCATCTTCTAATTTTATCTTTTCAATTTCTTCAATGCTTCTACCATTTGGACTAAAATCTCTACGTTTGGCAATGGTTGGGTTTTTTACATACAAACCATCGGTAAGTGCCTGAGCCAAACTATATTCATATACCACATTTCTGAACTGATTGCTTTTTTCATCAATTGGTGTAGCAGTTAATTCTATACCTAAAATGGGTTGTAATTCATTGATGGCAACTTTGCTTTTATCTGCATGGTATCGATGTGCTTCGTCCATTAGGATTACCAAGTCATTTAAGCCACTTAGGTATTCCCAATAGCTTTGCCCTAAATATTCTGAAAGCCTTTTGATACGAGGAGCCATATTTCGGCCTCCTTCTATTACTGGTTTGGTTTCTCTTGCAAATTTGGAAACATTGAAAATGTTGATCCTGATTTCTGTTTCGCTGAATAATGAACTTACCTGATTGTAATTATCACCGGTAATGATAACAGGTTTGTTGTGTACAAAATCGGCAATGCCATTGAATACATATTTTGGATTGCTGCTATTGCCAAAGTCTTCTATGAGTTTATTGTAAATAGTAAGGTTTGGGGCTAAGACAAAAAAGTTCTTGATGCCTTTTTCTAAATATAAGTAAGCAATGCAAGCACCCATCAAACGGGTTTTACCTACGCCTGTGGCAATGCTGAAACAAATGGATGGAAACTCCCTTTCAAAATCTGTACAAGTAGGGTAAAGTGCCTGCACCTTTTCCAACTCTGTTTTAAGGTCAACTTCTTTGGATAACTCCAACTCTGCTGCAAGCTGAGTGAGTATATCTAAAGCCTCTTGTAAGGGTTTACGAAGAGACAAACGTTGCTTTATATTTTCTGCTATTTGGTTCATATTATCTGGACTATGATTTTTAGGATTAAATGATTTTAGGATTGTGGCTTTGCATCAGGATGTTTGGTGTTGTATATTCTTTTGTGTTGCATACTTCTTGAGCCAAAATTTATTAGCAAGCCAACTGGTAAATTATATGCCTCTAAATAGTTACGTGCCTGTGCAATATTGCTGTCATTCAATTCTATTATTGCTTTTAATTCAACCATAATTATTTCTTCTACAAAAAAGTCAACTCTTCTTGTGCCAATGTCAATGCCATCATAAAAAATTGTCATTTCCATTTCTCTCTTAAAACCTAATCCTTGTTTTTCCATTTCAATTACCAATGCTCTTTGATAAATCACTTCTTGAAAGCCATTGCCCAGAGTGCTATGAACCTTCATTGCACAACCAATTATTTTATGTGTTATATCATCGTAAATCATTCTTAGTATTTTAATCTTAACATCTTTTAATCCTATTAATCTTAGTATAGACAATTAAAAAAGTGAAGATTGGCTTTCATCGTCTTTCTGTTTTTTGGCTTTGGTTTTCTTTTCCGTTTTGGGTTCTTCGCTTTCTTCACTATCCTCTATTTCAATATCTTTATCATCATTGTGCGGTAAGTTTACAATATTGAAACTGTAATCGTCTTTGCCAAACTCACAACGGCCTAACAGCATTTGAGGTATTTTTTTGATGGTGATATTTGTATGGCGGTTGGCACAACCTTTTGCAAAGCTTTTGCAGCATACCAATAAACTTTCACCTGGTTTTAATTCTTCGGTTAACTTATCAAGCATGGCAACGGTAACAAATTGAGTGGTGGTGAAAATGAAATCTTTTTCACTGCTCATGCCCTGTTTCCAATAGTTGTTTTCATCAGGTTGATAACGGAAGCCCTCTTGCTTTGCCATTGCTGCTGCTAACATATTGGCATTGTATTGTGGGTTGATGATTTCTGTGCCGTATTTATCTTTCTGTACCAATGATGGAGCAAGATTGTAAAACTTGAAACCACCGCCACCATTCCAATTGACTGCATCTGATATTCCACCCTTGTCTTTACCTGTTACAACTTGTATCATTCTTGGTAAACAATGGGTAGTTGCATGTTCTCCTAATTCAATTCCTATCCACCGTCTTTTCATTTTGTGAGCAACTGCTGAAGTTGTTGCACTACCTAAAAAACTATCTAATACCCAATCACCTTCATTGGAAGCTAAATGTATTACCCGACTAATTAATTTTTCAGGTTTAGGTGTGGCAAAAACATTGTCCTCATTAAAAACTTTTGCTTCTCTTTTAGCATCTTGATTGTGACCAACTTCTTGGTATGTCCATAATGTTTGAGCAGTTATACCATCCTTCACTTCGGATAAAAACCTTTTTATACGAGGAACACCATCACCTTTCGCACCGAACCAAATTCTATTATCGCCAATAAATTCCTGATACCTTTCTTTAGTTAGTAACCAACACCTGCCTTTTGGTGGTAAAACTTTACGCCCAATTGGCGTTGTTATTTCATAAATTTTGCTTTCAATAGCAGGACCAACTGAAAAATTATCGGATTGCCATAAACCTCTTGGGTCATTATCAGGATTTTTATAAGCTGAGTTTGCCTCGATACTCCGTGGAAGTTTATTTAATTCAAAACCAATTATACTTTTCGCATAAACTAAAATCGTATCATGACTTCTTGATAATGTTTTCTTCAAATTAATTGGAGCATAAGAACGTTGCCAAATAACTTCATCAACAAAGTTTTGTCTTCCAAAAACTTCATCACACATTACCCTCAAATAATGACTTTCTTCTGCATCTATATTTATCCAAATACTGCCGTCTTTATGTAATAGATTTTTTAAT
>CAYVDH010000083.1:0-14473 GCA_964450355.1 uncultured Flavobacteriaceae bacterium | reverse complement strand
AAATACAAATATAAGAAAAAATTTTCAAACATTTAATAACCAGATTTTCAATATAGGCAAATCCCGAAGGGATGACATTGTTATAACCAATAAAAATGAAGGTCTAATAACCCTGAAAGGGTGGCATTATGTAGTTAAATAGTTTTTAATTTAATCCAAAAAACCCTGTAATTAACGCTGCTATTGTGATTGAATAAATTTTAAATTAAAATTCATCCTTATATTTCACTTTTTTATTCTATTTTTTATACCACTCATCAAACTCCGCCTTCTTGTATTTAGATAATTTAGCTTCTATCGAATTGCTTAGTTTTATGCTCAAGTCTGAATTGGATACCTGAAGAATGTGATGGCTATTGACTATCCATGATTTATGTACTCTCATGAATTCTTTGTTTTCTTCTAATAAAGTTTCAAAATGCTTTAAATTTTTACTCATGATGTATTGACTTCCATTGGCATCGTATATTATTGCATAAGCCTCATTGGCTTCTATGGCTATGACATCTGTTAGCAACACCGCTTTTTGATTGCCTTGATGGTTAACAATCATTTTCTTTACCGCTTTTTGAGATAAACTTTCCTTTAATACCTGGTAGTTTAATGCATCTATTTCCTTGCTTTTTTTTCCTAATAAATGTTTAATGGAATTATCTAACCTAGATAGTTCAATGGGTTTGAGCAAGTAATCAAATGCTGAAATTTCAAAAGCTTTGACTGCAAAGTGTTGGTAGGCCGTTACAAATATGATTTCAAATCTTATTTCTTTGAAAAATGAGACCAGTTCTAATCCACTGTAATTAGGCATTTCTATATCCAAAAACACAACATCAGGTTGATGAATATTGATTTCTACAACTGCTTTTTCTACATTTTCACAAACTGCTACTATTTCTAGTTCATTCTTGTATGATTGTAATAAATTGTACAAAATATTTCTAGCGCTTTCTTCATCGTCAACAATTACCGCTTTTAATTTATTACTCATCGAACAAAATTAATTTATTTTTTATTGTAATCAGTTTTACTTTTTAGCAATGGATTTTTTCATTTAGCAATGGACATCAATATTTTTGTTTAAATGGTGCTCTTAGTATCACTTTGGTACCTGAAGATTGATTGTTATTGTCATATAAATCCACCATTTCAACACCAAAATCTCCGCCTAAATGTTTTTTTAATATTTCTAATCTTTTGTCCAATGATTTACCTGAAAACGATTCATACAGTTTGTTTTGTCTTTCTTTCATTTCTTGAGATTTTTTTCTGCCAATGCCATTGTCTGTAATTTCACATATAAATAAATTGTTTTGTATGTACATGTCAATTGTCAATCGCTTTTCTCCTTCTTTGTGCAACAACCCATGTTTTATGGCGTTTTCTATGTATGGTTGAATCAACATAGGTGGAATTTCTATGTCGCTTATTTGATGGCTGTTGATGGTGTAAACAAAATCTTTTTTAAACCGAAGAAATTCTAATTCAAGATACACATTCAACATGGATAATTCCTCTTCGATATCTATGTATTCTTTCTCGGAATGGTGCATGATTTTACGAATCAACAAGGCAAATTTACCAATGGAATCATAGGCTTTTGTGCCATTTTGTTGCAACACCATTTCCTGAATCGAATTCAATGAATTGAATATAAAATGCGGATTCATTTGTGATTGAATGGCGGTAAGTTTTGATAAATTTAATTCATTGATTTGTCTTGATTTTTCTTTTTGTACACTCAATTGTCTTTTGTACACCAAATAAACCAATAATAAAAATAACAATACCATCAATACAATAAACCACCACCTTAAAAATAGGGGCTTATTTATAGTAAAAGTATATTGTTTTTCTGAACTAAACTTGCCTGAATTTTCTGCTTTAAATCGTAAAATATAAGTGCCAGGAGATAAGGCATTGTAAGTGATGATGTGATTGTTTGAATTTTGAATTTGCCAACTTTCATCATAACCTTTTAATTGGTAATGGTACTTGATGTTTTCATTATTTACAATGGTTGGTGAATAAATATAGAAATCAAATTTTCTTTCACTTGAATTGAAATCAAATTTCCCTTTGAAATCTACAGAAACATTATTGACTTTCAAATCTTTTAAGACTATTTGTGGTTTTTTATTGTAATTTATTTGATAACTCAAATCAATTTTTTGAACACCACCCAAATGACTGACCCACAAATCGTCTCCATAAATAGAAAATTGATACACTTTCTTTGAATTAAACCCATACAATGAATGAAATTTCTGAATGATTTCTCCTTTTTCATTCAATTGGTACAATCCTCGTGTAGTACTTACAATTAGGGTATTTTGATAGGTTTTGATGTTTTTAATGGACTCGTCTTGCAAAGAAAATGCAGGTTTTATTAATTCAAATTTATTGTTATATAATTTTAATATACCAATTTCTCTTAAAACTGCATACAAAATGCCCGACTCACAAATTATTTTTTCTGGAAAAATGTCCTTTCCATTGTAGTTGATTTTACTTCCATTTTCTGCGCTATCAATCACAAACAAACCATTGGCACTTGAACTGTATAATTTTTTATTGACTAAATCATAAGCAAGAGAGTAAATTCTATATTTTTGTTCTTTTAGAAATTCAACTTCACTGTTGTTTTTTTCCTTAATTGTAGCTTTTAGGATTCCAACATTGGTGCCTAAATACATCTGATTATCAGTAATAAACACAACATCTTTGAGTGAAGCAGAGGAAAGCTCAAAAATTTGACCAGTGATTTTATTGAATACTTTAATTTTTTCATCATCAAATAAAATATATTTACTACTGTTTGAACTGTAAACTCCTTCTATGGGTTTTTTGTTTTTGTCTGAAATGGTTTTTAATTGGTTGTTTTCATAATGAAATAGTTTGCCTTTGTTTGATCCTAAAAATACCGATTCTTCTCTATCTGCATACACACTGATCATAGGATCCATAGAAAATGAATTGATGACATCTGGAATTTTTATGTTGGGTATTACCATTACACCTTTATCAAAAGTGCCCAATAAGATATTGCCCTCTTTGTCTTGAAAAACATCAGAAATAAAATAGTCTTGATAAAATGTTTTATAGGTTTTATTCAAGGTGTTTTCACAATAATTTATGCCTGAAATTGAAGAAGGTGACCAAATTTTATTGTCTGTTATAAATAATCGAGCGTTTGTACTAGAGTAAAAAAAATCATTGGAAATTATCGATGTTAATTCCCAGTTGATTTTATTGAAATGATATAACTTTTTTGACAATAAATCCAAAACATAATTACTGTCATTAAAATCAAAAAACTGCATTAAATTATTAGGTGATAGGTCATTGTTTTTTATTTTTAATTTTTTTTCAATTATTTCTTTGTTGCTGTAATAATAGACACTATTTATAGCAGTTGGAAATATCCAAGTGTTATCGTTGAATTTATAACTGGTATTGTGAATGGTTTTTGATTGTTTTTGAACTACCACTTTGCCTGCTGTATCTAATACTATCAATCCTTTGCAACCAATCATTAAATTTCCTAAATTGTCGTTGGTTAAGTGAATTAAATTGGCTCCAAAATTGTTGTTCAATTCATGAAAAAGTTTGCATTTGCCATGTTTTAATTCAAATATCTGATTGTTTAAATTATTAAAATAGATTGTTCCGTATTTATTGATAGTTAAATTAAAAAAGGAAATGCTTTTGGCGGATTTTACTTCTATTTTACTGTAATTGATGTAATCAAATTTTATTAAACCCTCGTTGGTAGCAAAATAGTAAAACTGATTTTGATCCTGAATGATGTCAAATACTTTAAGTCCTTTAAATTGGTTTTCACCCAATATAAAATAGGCAGGTTGCTGGCTATAACCAACGCATAGATGAAAGCTAAGTATGAGTGTTAGTGTATATTTGAACAATTTTCAAATCTAAGTGTTTGAAAACAATTATTCAAATCCTTTAAAAGAGTCTTAAACCAAATTGATACCCAAATCCTATTTTTTGTTCAGTGAGGGAGTTGTGTGTCCATATTGTATTTTTGCCAAAGTTTTTGAATGCCTTATTGTACAAGGGGTCTTGAGTATCATCTATAGAATGATACATGGATACACCTCCATAAATCGCTATCGATTTGTTTAATTTAATTTCTAAATTGTATTTTATTTGATTCAACAAATGCAAATAATTTGTCCGGAAATTGTAAGACATTTGATGTGAACTTAAATCAATGGTAGAATACAATGTGCGGTTGTGTTTTATTCTTTTTCCAATACCAAAACCATAAGCATTGACATTGCTGCTGTCATTAAAATTAAAGGATTGGGTTTTAAGAGATAAAATGCTGTAAAATTTATTAGTTCCACTTCTAAAAGCTGCACCATATAGTTTGTTTTCATCATACCCAAGGTCCAATTGATGAATGCCATTGCGGTACAAATTAATGATGCCAATGCCTACACCATCCATGGAATCTGCAATGTTGATGAATCCTATTTGTGCACCTTTAATGTTTTTAGCTAAGTTTAAAAAACCAGCTATTTGTGTTCCCCTAATATATTTAGTGGTATTCATAAAACCAGCCATTTGTAATCCATTTAGTTCGTATGCTGCATTCATAAATCCTGCTAATTGAACTCCATCTATTTGGTAAGCGTTGATGTTCATAAAACCAGCCATCATCAATCCACGGGTGTAATCGTTGTTGTAATTGTAAAATCCTGCGGCTTGTACAGCATTTACTGAGTTTAAATTGTGGTTAAAAAATCCGGCCATTTGTACACCATTGACTACTCCTTGCACTAAATTTCCAAAACCTGCTAACTGAACTCCTTGCACATTGTTTTTAATGATGTTGATGAATCCTCCAAGTTCCAATCCATTCACTCCTCCATTGTACCCAAGCAAGGTATTGAACGAAAAATTATTAGTGACCAAGCTACTCAGTTTTCCGTTAGTTCCTATAGGAGGAACAAATGTAACTTGCCATTTTCGGTAAAAAGAATCTCGGATGTTTTTTTCTAAAATTTTAGTAAAATTATTCACTACCCATTTGCCAATTTTAGTGTCATCTAATTTTATTTTTTTAACTTGAGATGTATCAGAATGCACTAATGTTTTGGCGCTGTCTGCAACTGTAATCGTATCTGATGTTATACTGTCATTTAGATTGAATGAATTCTTATCAACTGGAAATTTTGAAATTAAACTGAGGTGTAAATCAATCACTCCTTGATTTTCCCAATTGACTACAATTTGTGTGTCTCGGTATGTTTCTGAACTGTATTTTAATGTGATGTTTGGCTTGTCTGAAGTCATTTGGATGAAATAGTAACCAAAGTCTGCGGAATTGCTTATGCTTAATGTGTTTTTTTCGTATATACTGACATTAGGAATGCCATTTCCACTTTCAATATCTCTTAAATAACCACTGATTTTATAGGAATATTTTTTTTGAGGAGTATTATTGACACTGGCTTGAGGTTTTTTTACCTGAATTTTTTTCTGTAACACCAAATGGTTGCCTATTTGTTGATAGCTAATTTGTTGATTAAACAACTGGTCTAAAATGTCTTTTACAGTCCTGTTTTCAGCATGCACACTCACTATTTTTTTTACATTTACAACTTGATTGCTGTATGAAAAATTAAATTGAGCTGTTTCCGATATAATATCTAATACTTTGCCAAGAGATTGATTGGTGACTTTTATGGTTATTTTTCTTTCCAAAATCAATGATTGACCTTGTCCAATTAAAAAGCAGGGAATGATTAACGAGATGAAAATTATTTTTTTCATTTTTTATCCGTAATAAGGTATTCTTTTTCAGAAATTTTTAAAAGTTTGACATCAAGAGTAAGTTCCAAAATTTGTATAACTTCTTCCAAGGAATTGTTTTTAAATTTTGAAGTAAGAGTGATGTTTTCTAAGGATTTGTTTTTAGGGTCAATTTGAATTTTGCAATGGTAATATTCATTTAATTGGTCTATGACTTGTTTTAAATTCATTTGATTAAAATCAAAAACACCTGTAGCATAAGACATCTCAGTCTCATTGATGTTGTCTATAGATTTTATTGATTTGTTTTTAATATCATATTGATACTTCATTCCTTTGCTGATAAATATCTCTTGATTAGCTTGGCTGAACTTTACTTTCCCTTCGTGTACAAACACAGTAACAAAATCACTTGTTTTTTTAACTTCAAATTCTGTACCTACTACAGTTATTGTAGTCTCATCACAAGAAATGATGAAAGGCATGGTTTGATTTTTTTTAACTTTAAAAAATACTGTGCCTTTTTCTAATAAAATTGCTCTATTGTCTATGCCAAATTTGTTGTTATAGCTAAGCTTGGTATTGGCTTTCAAAGTCAATTTGCTGGAATCAGAAAGGCTTATTGTTTTTATATTTTCCGAGTCATTATTTGCTAGTACAATTGGATTATTATTAGATGAAAAATAGAACAGGGCAATAGTTGCACTTGCTATTAAAATAAGTGATGCAGCTAATTTGTAAAGGGCATTCCAATTGAATTTTTTAACGGTCAATTCTTGAGTTCTAAACATTACTTTTTCCAAAGCTTTTTCTACATCTACTTTTTTGTTGTCTTTCAATGCTGCGCTTTTATCCCAGATATTTTTAAGTTCCTGAAATTGCGTTTTATTCTCATCGGTTTCAGCTAGCCATTGATTTACCATCGTAATCTCATGCTCTTCAGCTTCACCTACAATGTATTTTACTAATATATCTTCTTTCATAGGGTTCATTTAAATGGATTAAAAATTAAAGATAACAAAGCAGTAACAACGGTTAAATATTCAGTCAGATTTTCTCTCATCAATTTCAAAGCTTTACCCATTTGATTTTCTACAGTTTTTATAGAGATGTTCAGAACATCGGCAATTTCTCGGTATTTTAAATCTTGAAATCTACTCATTTTAAAAATTAAACGGCATTGTTCTGGCAGTTTATTCAGTGCTTTTTCTATTTGTATCTCAAGTTCTTTGATGTTTGTTTGATACACATTGCTCTCGTTCATTGGATTCATTTGTGCCATTGTTTGTTTCATTTTATTTCTTTTTATTTCATTCATCGATGCATTGTACACCATTTTATAGACATAAGATTTTAAAGTACCTTCTATTGTTATTTCATTTCTTTTTTCCCATAGTTTTACCCAAGTATTTTGTACTATTTCTTCTGCCATGTCTAAGTCATTTAAAAAATGATAAGCATATTGACACAAGGATTGATAGTGTTGCCTAAAAACAAGTTTAAATTCTTCCTCATCACTAAACAATGCTGGCTTTAAACTGATTACTACTCCCATTAATTTTATAAAAATTGCTTCAAACTTAGTTAAAAATTTACATTCTCTTGACCCTGCCACTTCCACTTACGGAAACATTTACTTTGGGATTACCCCAGTAATAAATATTGCCACTTCCCGAAATGCTACCATTAATTTCTGTATTGATTTCCTGTTTTAGGCTTCCAGATCCGCTGATGTTGACATTCGAATAGTTGGTTTTAAATGTTTGTGCATCTATGCTGCCCGATCCACTGATACTGATATTGGTTTGATTGCAAACGGCATCAGAATACAGATACATTTTACCTGAGCCACTTATTTCGGCATTTAAGTTGTTTTTTACCTGACCTATGTATTGAATTTCCCCACTGCCACTGATGTTTAATGACATGTTATCTGACTGAAAAGGAAGTTTACATTCTATTTTACCACTTCCAGAAACATCTAAATGATAAACTTGAGGCATGTATATTTTTATTTTAATTGGTTCATGTTGTCGCAATAGGCTGTGTTTTTTTAAACCAATTTCTAAATTAGAATTGATGATTTTAGTTTCAATGATGTCTAATACATTTCTTTGAGCATTTATTTCAACTTTAAATGTACTGTCTTTAATGATTTCAACATAGGCAGATACACTTAAATCAACTCCGTTAAAATTGTTTATTTGTCGTGTTTCTGATACTGTCGGACCTTCGCCTTTAATTCCAAATCTTTCTTTACTGCAAGAGGCTATCAAAAGGGTTAAAAGGATTGCAAATAATGGTATTTTTTTCATGATGTATTGTTTTTAAAATTCTATTTTATAACTTAATATTGGAATCAAAGGAGTTTGATACCAGTCTTTAATGGTATTGGTTTCTGCATCGTAATCTCTACCACCAATGTTTTTTCTATTGCTAGCATTTTGTATGTCTAAGCTCCAAACGCTGTTGAATTTTTTGTGATTCAATCTGTAGCTTACTTTCAAATCTGTTCTGAAATAAGCAGGCAATTGCAATTCAAAAGGTCTGTTTTCATAGGGCATAGCTTCTCCGTATAATTTTGATTTATCTAAATCGATAGGAGTTTCTCTGTAGCCACCATAAGCCAGTACTTTAACATTGAAACCTAGTAAACGTTTATCGCCTTTTAATTTGATTTCTTTACCGCCTGTAAATGAGAAAGCAGTATTGCCATTGAATCTGGTATTGTACCATTTGTTGCTAGTAGTTTTGTATTCACTTTGATACAATGATGCAGAAAACAAATAATATAAACCCTTGTTTAAAAATCTTTCAACAGTAAGTTCTACACCGTAATTTCTACCTTTGCCTTTATTAACCATGGCAACAGTTTGAGGACCATAAGCAAAATTCAATGCAGACAAAGTGGTGTTAGAGTCTTTACCTATTGGAATATCAAATAAATATTGAAAATAAGGCTCTAATTTTAACCTGGTGTGATTTTTTATGGTGTATTCATAAGACAATACCAAATGGTGAGCTTTGTTAGTCTTTAAATTTTTATTGACAAATACATTTTCGTTATTTTGGTTCAAGGCTTTAACAAAGTATAATGAAGGCAATTGAAGTTGACTGTGCAAACCATAGCCAATGCTAGCCACTTGTTTTTTGTTGATATTATATCGCATAGATGCTCTTGGCTCTATGGTTTTGTCATTATTCAACAACAAATAAATACTGTGAAATCCTAGAAAAAGATTTAATTTTTCAGAAGCTTTGTATTTCAATTGGGCATAAGTTTGAAAATAACTTGTGTTGCCTTCATTTTCAAGATAAGTTCTTAGGATGTCATTGCTGTCTAATGATTTGCTTTCAGTTTTGTACAACCAATAATTTCCTATGATTCCAGTTCTTAAATGTAGGCGTGATGACAATTTGTAATTGAGCGAACTGTTGATGGCGATTTTTGAATTAATGACACTGTTTTTCCAATGAATGTAAGTGGTAGTGTAATTTGTTTTATAGAATTCTCCTTTATCTTTCAAGGCATTGTGAGAAAACAAAACTGCAGTTTTTATGCTAGCATTTTTATTGATGGTTGTAAAATGGTTAGAGCCTAAAACAAAGGTATTGCTCCCGTAAAAATAATTATACCTATCGCTTTTAAGTTTCCATAAACTTGAGTCTTTTTCAGCTTTGTGTATTTGGTTGCTCAATCCTGCAAAACCAAAGAAAGAGATGTTTCCAATTTTCTTTTTAGGCAAATGAACATTAAAAGACAAATCTTGAAACTGAGTATTTCCAAAAATATCAATTCCCATTTTTTGTAATAAACCTAAAGTGGAATACCTGTAATTAACTAAATAACTGCCTCCTTTTTTACTTAATGGTCCTTCGGCAGCTAAATCTATACCTAATACACCGGCTTGAAATGTGTATTCTCTTTTTTTCTCATTCCCTTTTCTTAATTTAATATCAAACACTCCGCTTAGGGCATTGCCATATTCAGCTGCAAAGGCCCCAGTCATGAATTCAGAATTAGCCATCAATTGAGCACTTAAAATAGAAATGCCACCACCTGAACCATTAAAGCTTGAAAAATGATTAGGGCCTGGTATATCTATACCTTCCATGCGCCACAACAAACCAGTAGGGGAGTTTCCTCTTATTACAATGGTATTGTTTCCATCGTCTGAGGCAATTACACCTGCAAAAGAAGTGACCATTCGAGCTGGGTCGTTGACTGCTGCTGCAAATTTTTGAGTTTCTTCTACAGAAAAAGTACGAGCACTTACAACAGACATGTCGTTGATGTTTTTGGATTTTGAATTTTTATTTTTAATGCTTACACCTTTAATGGATTTAAATCCTTCTTCCATTTGAACATTTACTACCAATTCTTTGCCGCTGGTTAAAAGCAAATTGGGCATTGACACATCTTGGTATTGGATATGATGAACAACTATTTTAATCCTTCCTACAGGAATGTCTTTAAATTCAAACTGACCAGATTTATTGGTTGTAACAATGTAATTGGAGTCAACATCAATAGAAACAACAGCCCCTTCGATAGGAGAATTTAGGTTTTTATCAGTAACAGTCCCTTTTATGTTTTGATTATAATTTTGAGAATTTAAAACAGAATAAAAGGCTAAAAATTGCAGTATAAATAAAGATATTTTTTTCATTTTGCCCTTATGACAATCGAAAATGAAAATACCCCTATGAGGACTTTAAATGTTTTTTTTAATTGAATTGTTTAAATCACAATAAATGTCTTATTTCATTACAATACGCTGATTACTCCTGTAAATTTATATTGATGATTTTCTAAATCATTAAATTGAATAATGTAGGTGTAATTTCCTATTAAATCGGGACACCACAAAGAATTATAATTGTTTTGTTCAAACACTTTTTGCCCCCAATTATTGTAAATTTCAATGTGATAATTCAAAACAGTCTCTTCTGTTATGACTGTAAAGCAATCGTTTATGCCGTCTTTATTTGAAAAACTAATGGAATTAGGAATAAAAACATGTGAATACAATTCCGTTTTAATTGTTTCAGATGTTTCAGATTGGCAACCAAATGAATCTTTAGTTACTAACTTAATTTTAACTGGAGATTCAGATGTTGAATGAATGACAATTTCGCTCGAATATTCTTGATTTAATTTGCTATTTTGTTCCCATATCCATAGGTAGCTATAATAATTTTTAGTTTTAGGACTCAATTTTAAGTCAAATGATTTATTCTTGTTAATGTTTTTTTCTATTTCAAATTCTGAATTTGGATTTGGTGATTGATTTAATGTAAATGTATCAGTAATGTTTTTACATCCTTTTGGATTTATTGATTCAAAACTGATAGTTTTATTTTGATTCATCGCTATTGGTAAAATCATATTTTTTTGATTCAAAATTTCTTGGTTTCCATTTATATTTGATACTATTTCATTGTCGGATATAAGTTGAAAGTATGCTGAATCATCAAGGCAATATTTAATTTTGGGATTAAGTATTTTGACCGATAAATTCGGAATTGAAATTACATTAGGAGATATTTCTTCAACACTTTTACAATTTCCATTTTTAGATGTTGTTATTATTTCAAAAAAATCGTTTTCTAAAGTAAATCCTAAATTCACCTCAGATGAATTTTGATTAGATACCAATAGTTTATTCTTTTTTATTTCAATAGAATTGTCACTATTTTCGAAATTTAATATGAGTGGAACATTAGAACAAATTTCATTGTTAATTAAATTAGAAATTGGTTTACTAGGATTATAATTTTGAATTTCCATTTCTAATATACCACTTTCTGAAATGTTAGTTGTATAAGGGAAAGTGGTTTTTGCTCTAATTTTATAATTTCCATTTTTTAAATTTGGAGGTAATTTTAATATCAAACTGTCTTTTTGATTAAAGGGAAGATTTTCGATTAAATAATATTGATTAAATTGCCCAAATTCATCGCTAATTTCAATGTTTATTTTAGTTTCGTCTTGTAATTTAAATTTTGAATGTAAAAAAATCTTTTGTTTTTGATTAGTACACCATATTTGATTAGATTTCTTTAATTCAATAGGACTTACAATAGTGCCAATTGACCAATTTGTAATTATAGGTTCTTCAAAGTCAAAGAAAATGGAGACTCTTTTTTTAAAACTTTTTTCTTGGTTAGTTTTAGAATTTAAACCAATATTAAAATTAAAAGTGAAAATACTTTGACTACCATGTGTTTTTAGTGGAGGTAAATTAATGCCTTCAAAATAAAAATGAATCACATTTCCTATGAAATAGACTGCACAAGGAAAATCTAAAGATTCTAATTTGAATTTTTCGAAATTAAATATATCAATGTCAACCGTGTCAGTAACTAACACATTTCTTGCATTTACATCTCCTGTATTTTGAAATCTAACTTGATAAGCAATGTGATTATCTAATTGTGTTTTAAAAGTGTCACTAATAATTGAAATGTCATTGGGGTCATGAGGAGCTACCACCTTTATCAGAATTTCTTTTTCATTATTGGCTCTGTCGTCATCTGAATTGATAATATTTGCCTTAACTAAAAGGTTGTCATTTCTATTAAATAGATTTTCATTTATATACAAATTAAATTCTGTTTTGTATTTTTGACCAGGCTCTATACTGGGTATTTCAATTTCACTAGAATTAAAATTAACATCAAAAGAATTAATTTTAATAGTTGAATTTTTATAAAAATCTAATACAAGTTTAGTTTTATTTGATTGAACATTACCTACATTATGAACTTCAATTTTGAACTTATCACTGCTACCCCTATTAATTTGAATATTTGTGTTTATAAATAAACTTAAATCTTCATTGTAATTATCTCCTTTCAATAATAAAATATCATTATTATAAGAACATTGATTTTCGAATAATTCAACATGGACATCTCCAAAGTTAATGTACTTATTTCCATTTAATTCGGCTTTTAATTCATAATTTCCTGCTGGTACATCAATAAAGTACAATCCATCGATATTGCTGTATCCATAAGCTTCATTTTGTGTTTTAATTAATATGTTATTTAAAGGTAAATCATTATTGTCTCGGTAACCGTTTTTATTGATATCAAGATACACATATCCATAAATACCACTTTTATGTTGAACAGGAATTTCAACTCTATTTTTATCGTAATATTTTATGTTAAATGAATCCAATTTCAATTTGCCTATCTCATAAGGTTTGTATTTATATTTTACTTCAAATTTATTAAATGGTAGAAATAAAATTTCATTTTCTTTTACAGGGTAAATGCTTGTCTTGTTGTTTTCTAAGTTTTTAATAAATAATTCCCCTTTTTTAGCTGGTTCTAGTTCCTCTTTAATGTTGTTTTTATCTTCATCATTATAAATTAAAGTTTGAAGCATTGTGAATTTATCTTTAGTATTAATGTATATTCTCACTTTCAATTCTTTGAATATTGATGTTCTACACTCATTCATTTGGGCAACTATTATTACATCATAATAGGCTGGACATTTTTTCAATTGACTAATTAAATCTACAGGGAAATTAACAGTTAATTCTAATCCACTTCCACCTGAATAATGAGTTACTTTATAATCAACCCAATTCGGTTTATTGATTAAATAAAAACTATCTACTGGTAATTGAATATAGTTATTTTTCATAAATGAAGTTGAGTAATTTTGCACTATTTTTTTATTGTAGTAACTTGTTTGTATTTTATCAGAACCTCTTATTGTTTCTATATAATTTGTGTCTTGTAAAACTTCAATCACTCTAATGATATTTGAATAACCAATCAATACTTTTTGATGGTTAATCACACGATATTCTTTAGCTAATATGGAGATTAAACCAAGTTCCTCACAATTTCTTGTAGTAATTATAATTGTTCCCATATCCGAACTAAAATAACAACCCCTAGGAGGTTTTGCATTTGGTAAAGCCTTACAATTCATAGTGCCTGGAGCTGGTGGACAAAAGGGAGTCATTGGTGTTTTTTTGCTATAAGGACTTTCATATTTTACCATTTTGTTGCGAAACCTATAAGCATCATTTTGTTCATAAACAATTGAATCGTTATCTAAGCTATCAAAAGCGGTAAATTCAATTGTTAATGGTGTATTACATAAACTGTTAAATACTTTATTCTCATAAAATATGGGACTTGAATTTTGATTAGATGCACATAAATTTAACATGCATTCAATGTAAAAATCATTATATAGGTCATCAAAAACTGTTGTGAATGTTTTACCACACTTAAAACCAAAGTAAACATAACAGATTGAGTTAAATTGAACATTAGAATATGATACATCATCTAAATTCACATAAGCCTTAAAGCTGTGTTTTTCTATCCCATTTACTTCAGAAAAAGAATTTTGAGGGCTGCATGCTTCATTATTTTTGTTGCATATAGGGAGAATTCTCTCTATAGAGGTTCTCTCATAATTAAGCTCAAAAGAATCGTTATTAGCAAATATATACAATTTACCATTAGGCAATGCTGAGCTTTTACAACTTCTATAAACATTAAAATTAATTTCATATTTTTTATCAGACACCCATTGATAGCTTATTTCACCTCCTTTAATATTATATGAGAAAATGGGGTTAAAATGCCATACAGAAAAGAATAAAATGAAAAAAATATTTTTAACTTTCATAAAGTAAAGACATCAAAACAAATTAAA
>CAYVDH010000082.1:0-14718 GCA_964450355.1 uncultured Flavobacteriaceae bacterium | reverse complement strand
TAATTTAAATATAGAAACAGAAAATTTTAAAAAGACTATTTTTAACAATAAAACATCAGTTAAAAACTATATCAAACAGTTTGATTTTTATTTATTCAAAAGTAATACTGAGATAAATTTTTCAATTGAAGTTTTTAAAGAGGCAATAGTAAAGGCCCAAGAATCAAAAGATAAGTTTAAAATTGCTTGGAGTAATTACTTTTATTCCGAAGCATTAAATATTCAGTATAAATTTAACGAAGCATTAATTCAATTAAATTTTGCTAAAACATTATTTGAAGGAATAAATGAAAAATGCGGATACAACCGGTGTGTTTATTTAGAAGGTGAAGTGTTAATACGAAACAGCAATTACATTAATGCAATACCATTAATTCAAAAGGCATTACATGGTGCAGAGTCGTGTCAAGATACGTTTGTGATTATAAGATCACTGTTTAATCTTGGTTTTATATCTGGAATACGGAAGGATTTAAATAGGACAATAACATATTACCTTGAAGGAATAAGATTAGCTAAAATTATTGGCTGGTATAGTAAAGAGGTAGATTTAATGAGAACTTTAGGGAATGCTTATAAAGAAAAAGGGAATATAAACTTGGCCTTAATTACTTTAAAACAAGCTGATGATTTATTAAAGAAAAAGGTTCCCTTTAACAATTATTTGAAAGCAGTTATATTAGTAGAAATTGGCTTAATTGAGGTTGATAATTTTAAGAAAGTTGATGAAGGGTTATCTAAATATTTAATTTCGGTAAAAATTTTCGATTCGTTGAAAAGATACAATTGGTCGAGTTATATGAGAGCAATTATTGCTGAAGCAAATTTAGCTAAAGGTAATTATGAAAAAGCGATGAAAATTGCAAAAGAAGGTTATAATCTATCTTTAATTCATAATTTGATAAAAGAAAAGGCTGATAATCTTGATGCGATGTATAAAATTGCTGTTAAACAAAAGAAATTCAAGTTGGCATTAGATTATCATATTGAAATGACTAATATTTCAAATTCAATTATAAATGTAGAATCAATTGATAAAATGATTAGTAAGGAATTAAATTTTGCTCATGAAAAGAAATTATTGGCCGATAGCATAGAGTTTGTGAGGAAAGAGGCTGCAGCTAAGGCTGAACAAGAAAAACAAGCTTTTCGAAACGAAGCATTAATTAAAACAATTATTACTTGGTTTGCATCGATATTAATTTTACTCTTATTAATTTTAATCTTTTATATAGTGTACATTAATAACAAAAAACAAAAAGTACAACTCGAATTTACTCACAAATTAATTAGAACTCAAGAAAATGAAAGAATTCGTATTTCAAGAGATTTACATGATGGAATTGGGCAACAACTTGTTTTATTGAAAAATATAGTTCATCAAAAATCTGAAACTGAACTCGTAAAAATGATAGAAGGAACTTTAGTAGATATGCGTAGTATAACTCACGCTCTCCATCCATTTGTTATAAAACAATTTGGAATTAGCGAAGCATTGAAAAAATTATTGAAAAATGCAGATGACAATAGCAGTGTTTTTTTTACAATAGAGATAGATAATATATCAGGAATATTTGATGAAGACACGGAATTAAATATTTATAGAATTATTCAGGAACTAATTAATAATCTCATAAAACATTCAGGCTCTCCATCTGCTGAAATTGTATTGCAAAATAGGATTAATGAGGTTCAAATTACAATAAAGGATTATGGCAAAGGATTTTCACTTAAAGAAGCAATTCAAAATCAATCATTGGGTATGAAAACAATAAAAGAACGCTGTGATATGATTGGTGCACAGTTATCCATTCAAAGCGCTCCCCAACTTGGTACATTAATAACACTTATACTTTCTATTCCAACAAAATGAATTATACAATCATAGTTGCAGACGATCACCCACTATTTAGAAAAGGGATACATGATTATTTAATTGAAAAAGGTTTCAATTTAATTGGAGAAGCAACTGATGGTAAAATAGCTTTAGAATTAATTCAAACATTGAAGCCCGATATCGCAATTCTTGATATTAATATGCCTGAGATTGATGGGCTTTCGGTTGCTAAGGCATGCGCAATTGAAAATAGTAAGACTAAAATAATTATTCTTTCTTATCATAAAGAAGAAGAGTTTGTCTATCATGCTAAGACTTTAAATATTTCAGGATATATTCTGAAGGAGGATGCTCTTTCTGAAATATTGGAATGTATTCATAGCCTTCAAAATGGTGTTCCATATTATAGCAAGGCTTTGTTAGGTAATAATTTAGATGGTCAAAACAGCATTGAAAACATTCAGCAATTAACGGCATCTGAGTTGAAAATTTTAAAGTTAATAGCTGATAATAAAAATAATAAATTTATCTCAGAGTTACTGTTTATCTCAGAACGTACTGTTGAAAAACATAGGAGTAATATCATTGAGAAATTAAAAATTCCTAAAAAAACCCATGGATTAATGGAATGGGTAATCAATCATAAGGAGATTTTAAAGAATTTTATAAAATAGCATTTTGTAATTGTAAAATCAATAAAACTTACTTTTAGTTTTTATTGTTAAAATTTGTTTGATTAAAATACGTGTTAATACGTATTGTATAGTTTTTAAGGTGGTAATATGTTTGTAGCTACACAATTTTAAAAACAATTACATCTTAAAAACCACAATGAAAAACAATTTTATCTTTAAATTTAACAGTAAATTATTATTCAAATTATTTGCATTTACTGTTTTCATTTGTTCTCCCAAAATAGGGGAGGCACAGTCGGATTTTAAATTCGTACAAAATGGTGAATATTTGCCATCGGGTACAATAACGGCAAATACAGAATATGGAGGTGGAGTTTTAATGTACAATAATTACATGGTAACTTCTAGTCCAAATGCCAATAGGGTATTTATTCAAACAAAAACGGCAAATGGCTGGACTAATCCAATTGAGTTAAGTAAACCAGCATTATCGCCTGCAATGCCATCTAATGCGAGATTTGGGGCTTTTATGGCAATGAACGACCGTTGGTTAATGATTAGCGCTTTTCAAGACCAACGTATAACATCTACAATTACGGGAGCTGTTTATTTATACGAAAATATTTCGGGGTCTTGGGTTTACAGTCGATACATAGTTGGACATAATAATGGAAGATTTGCAAATCAGTTATATACAGGCATAGGATTAGCTATTACAGACAAATATGCATTTATAGGTGTGCCAGGAGATGACAGTTCTAGTACAACGGGTCTTAACTCAACCAGTTCATCAGATAATTATGGTTCTGTTATGGTGTATGATATTAGTAGTGGAAATTGGGTATATAAAACAAAAATTGCCAATCCATCTACAAGTGGAGCATCGCAAGGGTATTTTGGAACAAAAATAGTCTGTAATAATCGAGATCTATTTATTAGCGCTACTGGTATGAATACATTTCAAGGTGAGGTATATCAATTTAAATTGAATAATAGTTGGGTATATTCAGGCAATAAATTCACAGGTCCTGCAAATTATTCAAATTTTGGTGACCGTATGAGTATGTATGATAATTTATTAGCTATTAGCGCACCCGGAGGTTTTGGAAGTAATCCAGTATCAGGTCAAGCATTTGTATATAAGGACAGTACCAGACTTGGTGATTGGAGTCTTTTGAAAAAATTTACTCACCCAGTACCGACTGTTGGTGATTTATATTCAAGATTTGGATTAAATGTTTGGGGTGATTTGGTTGTTATTGGCGACCCAACTGCTAATAGTGGGAAGGGAGCTATTGATATTTTCAAACTAAATGCTACAGGTTTTGATACAGCTATTCGTATAACCAATAGTAAAGTAAGTAATAATGATAGATTTGGTGATGCTGTAGGAATTTATGGTAACAGATTGGCTGTAGGAGCTATAGGATTGGATAATGGTTCTATTGTATCTGTAGGTTCGGTAATGACATATATAAGTAAAGATATAGTTGCTACCGATAATCAAACTGATGGGTTTGTAGATGTTAAATGGCGTGTTCCAACTGCCTGTGCACAGAAATCGCCTCCAGTAGTTGTTTATATGCAGTTATATGATTCTACAAATCAAACTGAAATTTACTCTCAAAAATATGATTATCCATATCTCGATGGCTATATGAGTGGTAATTTCAGACATTTTGTTAAACCTTCTGAGCAACATGTTTACCAAGTAAAATTATATCAATATGGAATTGGAAAACAATTATGCCCTACGGGGGTTGATACAGGTTCAACGTTGCCATTTATAAAGCCAAATATTCAAGTAAGAGGTGTAAAACCAGAAGGAATACATCTTAGTATTTCGAATAATTCAACTTATGCCACAAACCTTAATCTTTATAGAGATGGTAAATTATTAACAATTTTAAGCCCAAGAGATTCATCATACGATGATATGGTAAATCAAAATATAACTGGTTCAATTGTAAATGGGAAAAGTTATAGTTATTGCTTAATGAATATTAAATCGGGTAGTATGGATACTAGTGGCAGAAATTGTGCAACTGGTTCAACAGCATTGGTTAACTTAAGTGCTTCTGATAATTTGTTCAACAATAAAGTGCAGATTACTTGGAACAACATGAGTTCATATTGTGATGCCATTATATTAAAGAAAGATGGCATTAAAGTAGCTGCATTAAATTCTTCTGCAATTTCTTATGATGATTTGAAGGCTATCCCTGGCTTTAAGCATGTTTATACTTTAGAATTATTGAATAATAATGTTACAAAATTAGCATTGTCTGATTCTGGAAGTATAAAAGCAAATGGAGTTGTTAGCGGATATGTTTTGAATAAAGATGGAGGTTTTGGATTAAGTGGTGTAACCATTACATTAAAAGGTAAAATTGGAACTGACAGTTTCATAAAAAGTACTGTTACCAATTCAGCAGGTTATTATCAAATTGGTGAAGTTTATTATCATACAGGAGCCAATATTACTGTATCAGCCAAGTATGGGCAAACAAGTTTTACTGAAAACAATAAACTGATAACATTAAATGCGAATGATAATGTAAAAAGAGTTGATTTTGAATCAAAATTAGTTGGGTCAATACTAACAGTAAATAAATTTCAACTGAAGTCGTTTAATGCCACACCTTCATTAACAGATGATAAAGTTAATTTAACAGTAGATTATACTTGTAATGATAGTATTCAGGTTGTTCTAAAGCGCAATAATTTGTTAATGGAAACTTATATTTTAAATCCATCATCACCTATTCCATTTGTAATAGAAGATATTTCTGGTTTGCCAGGAGAAGATTATATATACTCAATAGATATGTTCTATGTTAAGAATGGTAAATATATAAAATCGACTTTACTAGATACAATTACTTATCCTAAAGTTTTAAGTCCAGTATTAGCAAATATATCTACAGATGTAGATTCAGATAAAGGTATAATTAAAATTTCATGGACACACAGCAGTACATTAAATACAGGAATGGCTATATACCGAAATGGCGTTAGAATTGGTGATTATATAGGTACAGGTAATGGATTTTATATAGATTATACTGGAGATAACGGAAAACAAATGGAATATGAACTAAAAAGCTATAGAGTTGTTGAAAATTCTTTGCGTTTTGAATCTGATGGAATTGTATTAAATAAAATAACTTATCCAACTTTAAAATCCGTATCAAATCTTACTGGCGCTGTTTCTTCGCCAGGAAATTATGTAAAATTGAATTGGAATAACCCTACAGCAACTGCCTTTAATTATAATTATTCAGGCATAAAAATTGTTCGCTTGTTTGGATCAAAAGCAGATACTATCGCAGTATTTACAACTATTGAGCAACCTTTATTCATTGATAGAGATGCGCCAATTGGGTCAGCCATCACTTACAAAATATTCACTTATAAGAAAAATTGGAATTTAGATACTGGAAGCCAAGTAGCAGTAACAATAAGTAGTCTAATACCCCCATTTAATTTAGTTGCTTCATCAAATTTGGAGGGTACTATTTCTACAAGATGGGGTTATAATCATGCAAGCTGTCCGATAGATGGATTTAGAATAATTGCAGACAATGATACTGGATGGTTGAAGCCAAATGAATTGGAATACTATTTTGCTCTTCCTAGTAATTATAACACTAACAATAAAATTATTTCTTTGCAAGCATTTCGCAAAATCAATAATGTTCTTTATTTTTCATCTAATATTACCGTCTTTGGACGTTCAACAGTTAAAGCCATTGGCTCTCTTCCGGCTGTTACAAAACTTACTGCCAGTCAGAATTTGCCTTATAAAAATACCATATCGTGGGAATACCCATCTTATTATCAGGTTGAATTCAGAATATATAAAATGGGTTCAAGTACACCTTATGCTATTCTTAAAAATGATGCAAGAACATTTAATGATTTAAATCAGTCAAGTGATATGCCTGTTTTATATCAGGTTCAACCTTATATCAGCAGCACTAACAATGGTCGTTTGGCAAGTGTGATAAGCAGAAAACAAAGCAATTACAAGGTTATTGGCAGCGCTTCTAATATAAGGAATGGTCAATCTGTTGCGAATGCAAGGGTCATGTTATTCTTTAATCAAATAAAAATTAAAGAGACCTTTACCGATAGTTCTGGTTATTATGAGTTTGCTTCAGTAGATTTTTATAATAATTTTCAAACGTCTTCTATTATGATAGAAAAACCTGGACATGTATTTGAAAAGAATCAAATTGCATTTTCACGTAATATTAATGTTTTCAGCTATACTGTAAATTTTAAAGATACATTGCAGAATTTGGAGCCAACTAGTAAAAAAATATCTATTCCAAAATCATTTATAGGTACACCAAATATAGCCCAACAAAGTGTTATATTGCATTGGACCAGCGATGGTAATAATTATACTGGATTTCAAATTTACAGAGGTTTTGAATTAATTAAAACAATTGTAAAAGGAGAAGTATTAAACTTTGAAGATATGAAGGGTGCTCCCGGTACTGGTTATAGTTATAGAATTAAAAGTTATTGGGAACAAGATGGCGGTATCATTACAGAATCGGATTTTGTTGTTGCATTGGCAACAGTACCAGATTTGCTGCCATGCACTGAACTTAGAACAAACCCTTTAACAAATCATATTCAATTTTCGTGGGATCATCCAAATGATATGCATACATATTATGAGGTAAAGCGAAATGATGTTGTTGTTGCAAAAGTGACAACGCATAATACTATTGAAGGTAATGCATGGTTGGATAAGATTGGTGTTCAAAATTTAAGATATAATTATGAAGTTACTTCTGTATTGGAACGTGATGGTAAAATTTACCGCAGTACACCAGTTAGTATTTCTGCTGTTTATCCTGATTTTCAAAAACTTGCAGCAATTACATACGCAATAGATAGTAATCTTATTACATTAAATTGGGCTCAAATGAATCCTAGTATCTATTTACACTCCTATTTTAATGTATATCGAAATGGTGTTTTATTAAGCCAACAATCTGCAACAAGTGTAAATTATAACGATTTATCTGGTATTCCAAATAAAAAATACCGTTATGAAGTGAGAATGGTTTATGTCAGAAATGGTACTCAATATGAATCAAAACCTGCCTCAACTGATATAATTTTCCCATTAATTGCAAGAGCAAATGCTTACAGTATTTATCCAGTCTATAATCCAGATGGAATATTATTATCTTTTGGGATGAAAAACACATCATTAATGCCAGAGAATTATGATTTTGAAGTTTATAGACAAAAAACAGGAATTCCATCGAGTATAGTTAAGCTTAAGAAAGAATATACAGCATACTCATGGGGTTATATATTTATTGATAATGACCCAGATGCAATTCCAAGGCAAGATTATACATATTTTGTAGCTTCCAAAAGAAAGGCAGAAGGTCAATGGATTGAAGGTTCAAAAGTTTTGGTTGGCTATGTTACATTCCCAGCACTTCCTTTACCAAAAAATATAATTGCAAATGTTGATGGCAGCCTTTGTGTTATGGATGTAAGTTGGGATTATGATGTAACTAATACCAATACTCATTTCGAGATTATTGATGATAGAACTCAGGTAATAAAATATATTTATACAACTTCAAGTTGTAATAGAACAAGTGCTACATACAATGCATTTAGCAATATTCAAATTCTTAGTAATGGTGAATACAGCTATCGAACAGGAAATTTTCAATCTAATATGTTGTTGAACAGTTCACTTAATGAATGTGCACCTTCATTCAAATTTGATAATCACGAGGGGTATTCTCTTGGTATCAGGGCAGTTAAAGTTTCAAGTAGTGGTATATTTTATTCCAACTATGTTGCTTTCAATCCTTCAATTTCGGGTACATTAAGCGATAAAATTGTACCAGGGTATTATTACATTGCTAATTCGTTTACTGCATCAGATAATGATATAAATTATCCAGGCAAAGTGCATTTGCGTTGGCAAGGTAATGGTAATAGAACAAATGTTAAAGAATTTAAAATATATAGAGATAAAAAGTTTTTAGCCACAGTTCAGGTTTCATCAGGAAATAATTCTTGGTACGATTTTGATGATGACGAACCCATTCCAGGTAAGAAACATCTATATACATTAGATGCCATTTCAACAGAAAATATGAATGAAGCCCCAGTTAGTGATTTTGGTTCAGTTAAAGCTATTGGGCAAATAAAAGGCAATGTACTTTCGTTAACTGGAGGAAACGGCATTTCAGGAGTTACAATACGTGCCACTGCAAAAATTTTAAGCGATGTGAACAATACTGAAAATAATCATACATATACTACCGTTACAGATCAAGCAGGGGATTATCTGATAGATAATGTTTACTTTAATAATGAAGCTAATTATACTATTGAACCAGTATTAAATAATCATGTATTCGATAAATCAAGTCAGGTAGTAAAGTTAGAACAATATTCATCACGAGTGCAAGTTCCAACATTTTATGATAAAACAGCTATTACACTTTCTGGTATTGTAAAAAGAAAAGATGCCTGTACTCTTGATAGTATTAAAGTAAAATTGAAAACTACATATAAAAGCCGTATTGAAGTGAAAGAAGAGGAGGTAGTAACCACTAATGGGGGGAAATATTCGTTTGTTTTTGAACCTACTGACCCAGATCTTAATACTTTGACTCTGTCTATAAGTGATACTCAAACTAATTCAATGAACCAAATTGTTTCGATCAATGATTTTGTGAGCAATTCAAATACATGGTCTTCATTCACTAACAATAGTTTGAATTATGATTTTGAAGAGCAAACACTTTACCCAATTAAATTAGTTGTAAGGAATAGTTGTGGCAGTTTAGGTAATTATAAATTTCAGGTTAAAGTAAAATCAGTGGAAGGTTGTTTTGAAAAATATTATACAACAGGTTTTGATGGAAAACTTGATGTCATGTTACCACCTTACGATTATACAGCTATAGTTACAGGTGTTTCACCAGAGAATTCTTCAATTTTGCCAGTAGTAGATTACCTATCGGTTAGACCAATGCCAATCAAATTGAAATCAATTCACTTTGGTGGTGCTTATAGTAGTTTATTAAACGGTAGTTTTCAACGAGTAAATGTTGAAATGGTATATCATACTCAACCCGATATAAAAATTACAGGAATCACAAATTATTTATGCAATAATCCTTCAAATCCAATTTTATGGAAACAAGATAATGATGTCAAATTAAATATTTATGTAAAAGAAACACATGGTACCTCAAATTGTGATGTAAGTAATGGTTTTTTGATTGTTAAAAATGCAGCTGCAACAAATGATAGAGATACCTTAAATTTTGATCCGAATACAGGATTGTTTGAGCCCTACCAATTTGTTGTTGGAGAACCAATGAATGTTTCACCTTATACAAAACCTTTTATTGTTGAATATCATTCTTTTTCAGATGGATTTATTGGGGAATTAATTAATAGAGTGGTTGTTACTGGCGAAGTTGCTCAAGATGGTAGCGATGTTATTGTTCAGGCAAAAGATGGACAGGATTTCAAAGTGCCGCTTATGGTTTTGAGAGACCCACCGGGTGATCAAAGTTACTCATACATAGAAAAAGGTACAAGTATTTCAACTACTTTGTCTATTTCCGATAATCACAATGGTTATGTAGGCGTAGGAAAACGTGGACAGACAAAATTATTTGGAATTGGTGCAGGTTTTGATTTGTCTTCTCAATCAGGTGGTGGTTCAGGTAGCGGTGAAAGCTATAATTTCACAGTAACTACAAATGAAAGAATAGAAACTCCTTCAAGTAATGGAGTAATTAATGCTGATAACACCAATTTCTTATTAGGAAGTAATGCCGATGTAATTGTTGGTGCAGGTTTGGCTTTAAAATACGGCATTAATGAAAGAATTGAGGTTGATAATGCAACTTGTAGCATTACTAAAACAAGCATAATAGCTGTATCTCCCGATCAAATAAATACCACGTGGATTTATACAGTGGATCAAATTAAAAAGCTAATTACTGATTTTAGAAGGGATTCTGCAAATGTAGACCTTGGTACATATTCAATTGAAGGTAAAACCCCTCAACAAACTAAAAGCTTTTTGGGTGTACAAATTAAAAATTGGGAATCGGTTTTGCGTTATCATTTCAAAGATAATTTACCATTTGTAGCATTGTGCAATAAATCAAATTATGACGGATTGGCTGAACCTTTTAAAACTCAGGCAGACCAATGGCTAACAGAGACTAATTTTTGTAGTGAAATTGGCTCAAATATGCAAGTAACTGTTAATGGGGTAACTCAAACAGAATTTGTGCTAAAAGAAAACTTAGAATGGACACCAGCACTTTTGACTAAGTATAACAAATTGAGTGAATTAATGTATAAATTAACAGATAAGAATTTTCAGGAACAAACACCATCTGGTATGGCATATACCAAAAGTGCTTTTGATAACTTACCTACAAAAAATGTAAGTTACGGAGCATCTGCCGAAAATATTACTTTCAGTGGAAATACTAGTATTGAAAAAAGTACAACAGTAAGCACTACTAGAAATAGCTCATTTACACAATTCTCTCATTTTGATTTAAAAGGGTATGTAGGGATGATTTCAACTCAGAGAATTAATGTAATTACACTAGGAGGTTTTGGGATAATGTTCGGTATGAAGAGAGAAGTATTAGACCTAGAAAGTGAAATTGGGATAACCACTGGGTATAATTTTGATTTTCAACGAAATAGAGAAAGAGAAACTACTTATGAAAATTCAACAGGGTATGTTCTAAGCGATAACGATGCTGGGGATCAATTTAGTGTAACTATCATAAAAGGAAATGACCCGATGCAAACTCCTTATTTTGATTTATTAGGAGGCAGATCTAGCTGCCCACCAGAACCAGGAACAATATATCGCGATCAACCTTTTATAGTAACTGAAGATGTTGATGGTAATTTTTATAACACTGTTCAAAGAGATTTAGATCCGGGTAAACCATTTGTATTGCCAATTAAATTAATGAACAGAGCTCCAGATATATTCAATGAGGAACATTATTTTTCTTTATCTCAAGTACAGAATTATAATAATTATGGCGCAAAATTATCGGTACAAGGGACTGTTTTGGGAGTGTCTGAGTTTAGAATTGGTTCAGGTGGATATACCAATGCCCTATTGCAAATTACAAGACCAGACAATTATTATAATCTAAATGATATAAGAATATCGCTGGCAGCTTCGTGTCCTAATTTAGACGCCCCAGATAATTATACTGCATACGATTTACCATTAGAAATGTATTTCAGAAATCCGTGTAGTAGTGTTTCAATTGTTTCTCCAAGTAATAACTGGATAATTAAAAAAGCAAATCCACTTATACAAAATGATGCTGACGAAAAGATGAGTATCAGATTGGGTGATTACGATTTAAGTAATTCATCTTTGGAAAGTATAACTCTTCAATACAGACGAATAGGGTCTAATACTTGGAATGATATTTCAACTGTATCTTATATAACCCTTAAAACTTATTATGAAGAAAATAAACTTACCTATAAAGATCCTACATACTATTATGTTTGGGATATTAAAAACAATGCTAACATTGTAGATGGTGAGTATGAAATAAGAGCAAAAGCTAATTGTGGAACCAAAGGATTTGTGCTTAGTGAAGTAAGTAAAGGTGTTATAAATAGAAATGCTATTACTCTGTTTGGTTTAGCACAGCCTTCCGATGGCGTTTTAAGTATTGGAGATGATGTGTCTGTAACATTTAATAATGTAATTCTTCAAGATTTAAGTACAGTAAATTATAAATTTATTAGAGCGAAAGACAGCTCAATAATAACTGCTACTGCTAGTATTTCAGGAAAGACTATTTTGTTTGATCTTGGTGATTTATCTCTTCTTGATGGAGAATTGATTCTTGCATCATTAAACGGTGTAAAAGATTTAAACGAGAATGAACAAACTAGTGCTATACAATGGACGTTCCGTGTTGTTAATAATCCGTTGTTCTGGAATCCTGGTATTGTTGAATTGGAGGCTTATCAAGGAAGTTTACCTACAACTTTTGCCACATTGATAAATACAAGTGATGGTTCTCAGCAGGCTTCTGTTTTTGTTAAAAATGGTTCATGGATTCAATTGAAAGGAAAAGGGATTATTAATCTTCAACAAAAAAGCAATCAAATGCTAACGCTGTCAATTAATGCACAATTGCTTCAACCGGGAGTATATTATGATACCTTAATTGCAAGTGTTGATTTATACAATGAATTGAAATTGCCTATAATATTGAGAGTGTTGCCAAAACCAATAAATTGGATTGTTGACCCGGCTAAATACACAAGCAGTGCTACCGTAATTTGTAATTATAATTTTGATAGTACCAATGTTCTTTCAATGGATACATTAGATAAAATAGGGGCATTTATTAATGGAGAATTAAGAGGAGTTGCCAATATTCAAAAAGCAGGACAATATTATAGAGCCTACTTAAATGTATATGGCAATGCTTCAGACATTAATAAGTCGTTGAGCTTTTATATTTGGCATGCCAAAAGTGGAATAGAATATTCGGCTAAATCAAGAGGCAATATAACATTTGCATTAAATGGATTTTATGGAAGTACGCCTGCCCCAAGAGTATTAGATGTGTTCAAAACTAGAGATTCTGTGCGTTATGTGCCATTGAAAAAAGGTTGGAATTATTTAGCATTAAATACAAATAATAGTGATAATAGTGTATCAAATATTTTGAGAAGTTTACATGCAAGCGAAGGAGATGTTATCAAAACTCTAAATACTTGTTCACAATACGATGGAACTAATAATCAATGGATCAGTGTTGCTAATGATTTAAATTCAATTAGTGTTGAAAAGGGGTATTTACTTTATTTAAACAAAGCTGATACGCTTAAAACCAGTGGTGTTTATAGTAAACCAGATCATGTCAATTTATCTAAAGGTTGGAATTTAATAGGTAACCCATACCAGAACAATATGCCAATAGATTCTGCTTTCAAGGGCAGTAAATTGAGTAATCTTGCTTTAATTAAAAATGATGAACAAGCAGGAGATTATGATAGCACATTAAGAAAATGGAATGGTATCAATGATTTAAAAGTGAATAAAAGTTATTTGTTATACAATGGAATGCCAGGTCAATTAGTCTATAATTCTCTTCTTGGAGGAGATGATTGTAGTAATTTGAACAAAGCATTGTTTGAATACAATATGACATTTACAGCCTCTGTTAAACTCAACGGTTCTGTATTAAGAAATCAAGATGTTTTAGTTAGGGCATTTGCTGGTGATGAGTGCAGAGGTACTTCAAAACTTGAATATGTGGAATCTTTGGATAAATATCTTATGAATCTTTTTGTTTATTCAAATAAAATTGGTGAAAAAATTTCATTCAAGATTTTTAGTGATGGTACTTGGTATGATGTTCCAGATAGTATAGTTGTAAATGCAAATAGTATTTATGGCAGACCATCTTCACCATACTATTTTTCAAACCAGTTAGAGTTATCTGTTAATAATAATTCTTTCTTGAACAATTCTTTATCAATATATCCTAATCCTTTTACAGGAGATATTAATGTTAGAGCATCGTTTAATGAAGCAACAACTTTTGAATTGCAATTATTTGATAACATGGGCAGACTACTAAATTCTAGTAAGGTTTTTGCAACAAGCGGATTAAATCAATTTAAACTAAATACATCTGAAATGAATTTGCCATTTGGTATTTATTATATCAAATTAAATGGTAATACTATAAATCAAACAGTAAAAGTGATTAAATTGTAATTATGTTTATTTTAGTTGTTCTTTGAGATACTATAAATAAATAAAAAGGTTTAAATTAATTGGTTAAACCCAGATTCCTCATTAGAGTTTGTAATAGAATTTTAATGCGGATTCTGGGTTAAATTATAAAATATGACTTATAAGTTTAATGGTCATATTTAATGCTCAAATTGATATAAGTATTATTTTAAATTCCATTGAAAAAAATAAAGTCAATCAACTTTATAGTCTTTTAACAGATTTTAAAAAAAATTACTAAGACATTAGATTAAGTAAAACGTAATTTGTTGAAGGACAAGATTTCCAAAAAAACAAATTACAAATATTAGAACACAAATCAGTTAATCAACTTTAATTAAATAAAATTTGTCCTGATAAAGTAGCATTCTAGATGCTCTTGTATTCTTTTTTTTAATAAATGAATTACATAT
>CAYVDH010000081.1:0-14808 GCA_964450355.1 uncultured Flavobacteriaceae bacterium | reverse complement strand
TATTTCCTTTTGAAATCAACTTATTTATTAATACATTTTTTTTTGAATTAAATTCTTCTTTAGTCAGAATTTTATTATTGAAAGCCTTTTTTAAAAGAACGAACTCTTCATTTTTTTCTAATTCAAAAATGATATTTTGTTTTAAAATGTCATTTTGTTTTAAAATAAATTCTTCTTTAGAAATAATCCCTTTTTTAAGTAGCTGTTCAAGGTCAATAATTTTAGAAACATTTTTATTTAATTCTGACTTTATGAAATTATCAGAGTTATTTACTCCAATAAAACTATACTTAATAATAAAATAGATATAAGGGACGAATACGTAATAAGTTAAATAAAACTCATCATTAAGGGGATCAACATCCCAATAACTATTTTTGTTACCCCATATGGAAAAATACAATATATAAATTGCAATTATAAAATATTTAATCAATTTATTAGAATAAGTCAATACCATTAAACAAACTAAAAATGCAGAAATGATTATAACGATACCATAAAATTCATAATAATGCCTTTTTTGATCAACGAGTTTAGAAACGCTTTCATAATATCCATAATCTTCTGTAGAATTAAAAGATATATTATGATTGGTTTCAAGTTTGTTTATTGAATTAATAGTTGAATATCTTAATAAGAGAAAACTTGCGAGATGAATAATAAATAAGACTAAATAGGTGTGATTTCTTTTAATTTGGGGCATCTAATTTTTGAAATTTTAATGTTGCAAAAATAATATCAATTAATTTAAAAATTAAGTAATTTTAATTTCTCAATCATCTCATCCATGTCATCAATAATAAATCCTTTATCTAAGTAGCACCACTCCGTTTTTGTTTCTCCAAAATAACCTGCACCAAAGTGTTCAAAAATGAAATTCCTGAAATAATCATTTTGAAATAACCCAGATGCAATTTTGTTGTACCCTTTTTCAACTTCGAGAACATATTGTTTTTGTTCTTCAATTAATTTGATTAAAAATTCTTTTGTTTGTGTTTCCATATATATTTATTTAAATTTTAACACAAAAATATAATCAAAAAAACCGAAAAGCAAAAGCATATTTGAAAAATTATTTATGCTGCAAAGTGCTGTTATTTAAATGAATATTTGACAAACATTCAGCATGTTCTTTTACCAAATGCCATACTTTATTGTAGAAATCTGAATTAAATTCTAAAAATTCATTGAAAGTTTCAAGGACTTTAATATTTTCATTTTTAAAAAGAAATTCTTCATTTATTTGATCAATTTGTTCTGAAATTTTATTTTTGAAATAATCGAAATCACAAGCAAAAACAAATTCAAAATAACAGCCATAACTATATCCTTCAGTATAATTTTCAAAGTATTTAAAGAATTTTATATTTGATTTATTAATAAATAAATTCTTAGAAATAATAAAATTAGGCGAGTCAATAACTGTTTTAAAGTTCTTAGTTTTTACAAATTTTGTTTTGCTTGAACTATACTCAAATTCATCTTCAAAAATTTTTAAGTCAAAAAATTTAATTAGTTTAATCTCTCGGGCTCCTTTAAATAAAGCATTTCTGTATTCTTCAGATAGTTTGTAATTTTCAGAATTAGTAACATTTAATGTCAATAATTCATTGGATTGGGTGTTGTGTAAATATATAGTTTTCATTTTATACAAAAATAATACGCAATAAAAGAAAAGGCAAATCGATAACTCAGAAAGTTATAAAACGTTTAATTGCTTAAAAATCAGTTATTAGATTAAACTATTTTATTGCTTTTTTGCCTATTACATTGTAAACACAATAGCTGCAAATTTTTTAAAGTATTAGCTCCACCTTTCGAAAATGGAATAATATGGTCAAATTCAAGGTTTTGATTATTTCCACAATTGACACATCTTCCTTTATCTCTTTCCCAAACATATAATTTTATATCTGATGGAATTGACTCTCTTTTATTTGTGCTTGAAAAATCTTCGATTAATTTTCCCTCAGAAATCAATTCATTAATTACGTCAGACCTTAATTTTTTTAATCGTTCTTTCTCTAGTAGCTCTCTTCTTATAGCTTCTTTTATTTGTTTTTCTTTTTCAATTTCTGCTTTTTTGATTTTTAATAATCTCTCATCTTCAATTTTCTTTAGTTCTATGATTTTTTGCTTTTCTATTTCTTCCTTTTGTTTTTCTTGTTTCTTTAAAAAACAATCTTCTTCTTTTTTTAAAAAGACATTGAATTCTTTATCATCCATTTGTTCAATTTTGTATCGAGTTGAAATAGACAATTCATCCTTAAAAAAGGGTTGAATTGATTCTATTCTTTTTAAAGTCCTTTCAATCAGAATTTTTCTTTCTCTATCTTCCGCTAAAAGCTTTTTTTCTCTATTTATTCTTTTGGTTTCTGCAATTTTCTTTTTTCTAATTTCATTTACCTCTACTTTCTTTCTTTCTTTTAATATTCTTTCTTTTTCTTCTATCGATAATTTATTCCATTCATCATTTTTTTTATTCTCTTCCTCTTTTATCTTAAGTTCATTAAGTTTTAATTCTTTTGAAAATTTTCTATTTTCAATCTTTGTTTCAATTTTTAGTAAAAATGGATATATAATTGACATAGAAAATATAGGATATAAAATAGAAAAAAGAAAAAGATTCAAAGGCCAATACAAATCAAATATCATAAAAACAAATCCTATAATTACTCCAAAGCCATCTAAACAAATAAAAAGCGTAACTTTTGAAATAAATTCTTCTATTTTTATAATAATTTGTATAAATTTCAGCATGGAAAAAAATTAAAAAATATCTTTTTCTAAAATCTAACTTTCCTTAATCCTCTCCTTCACCGTTTTCAAACTACTCACAAAGATAGCAGTTAGCTCATTGGCTTCGGATATTATGGGAAGAAGGGATTCTGATGGGAGCCAATTCATTTCTTGAATGATTTCAAGCCAATAAAGGGTTTCGTCTGATTCTTCGAGGACTATTTGAAGTTTGGCTATGAATTCACGATCACTGCGGGCTCGTTGAGAAGCTCTATAGTTTGCTCCCACTGATGTTGCACTTCTTACTATTTGTTTAGATATTACAGAAGAAGCATAAGACTTTGGTAAAAATTCAGTCATTTTGATGATATTCACAGCAAAGTGTTTTGTTCTATCAATAATTGTATTTTTCATATTAAACTTAAGTTTGAAGTTAGATCTTTTTGAAGTTAGAAGTTTGATATTAGAAATTAGAAGTCTTGCATCGAATAAACTTCTAATTTCTAACTTCTAAAATCTTACTTTGCTACACCTCTTCTAATAATATTCAAAGCACCACCAGCCTTGAACCACTCTATTTGTTGAGCGTTGTAGGTGTGGTTGCAATTGATGGTTTGTGTTGTTCCATCTTTATGATTAATCACCAAACGCAATGGTTTGCCTGGGGTGAAATCGGTTAATCCTAATAAGTTGAATTTATCGTCTTCTTGAATTAAATCGTAATCTTCTTTATTGGCAAATGTCAAAGCTAACATTCCTTGTTTTTTCAAATTAGTTTCGTGGATTCGCGCAAATGATTTTACCAATACTGCTCTTACTCCTAAATGACGTGGTTCCATAGCTGCATGCTCTCTTGAACTTCCTTCTCCATAGTTTTCTTCACCTACAACTATAGAAAATTCGCCCGCTGCTTTGTACATACGTTGTACTTTTGGCACTTCGTCATAGGTTCCGTTCAATTGATTTTTCACTGAATTGGCTTTGTCATTAAAAGCATTGATAGCACCAATTAACATGTTGTTAGAAATATTATCCAAATGTCCACGGAATTTCAACCATGGTCCTGCCATACTGATGTGATCAGTAGTACATTTGCCTTTAGCTTTAATTAACAAACGCAAACCCATCAAGTCTTTGCCTTCCCAAGCTGCAAATGGGTCTAACAATTGCAAACGAGAACTGCTTGGACTCACTACTACTTGAACGCCACTGCCATCTGCTGCTGGGGCTTGGTAGCCTGCATCTTCTACAGCAAAACCTTTGCTTGGCAATTCCATACCTGTTGGTTCATCAAGTTTTACTTGTTCGCCATTTTCGTTGGTTAAAGTATCAGTCAGTGGATTAAAATCTAATCTTCCTGAAATAGCAATAGCGGTTGTAATTTCAGGACTAGCTACAAATGCGTGTGTATTTGGGTTGCCATCTTGTCTTGCAGCGAAGTTTCTATTGAACGAATGAATGATGGAGTTTTTCTCTTTTTTCTCAGCACCCATTCTAGTCCACATACCTATGCATGGTCCACAAGCATTGGCAAATACTGTTGCACCAATTTTATGGAAAGTATCAATAAAACCATCTCTTTCTATGGTGTATCGAACTTGTTCACTACCTGGAGTGATGGTGAACTCAGCTTTTGTTTTCAAGTTTTTATCAGCTACTTGTTTAGCTAAACTTGCTGCTCTAGAAATATCTTCGTAACTAGAGTTGGTACAACTACCAATCAAACCAACTTCAATATTGGTTGGCCAACCATTGGCTGCAGCTACTTCTTTCATTTTGCTTATAGGTGTAGCTAAATCTGGAGTAAATGGTCCGTTGATGTGTGGTTCTAATTCCGATAAATTCAATTCAATGACTTGATCAAAGTACTGTTCTGGATTAGCATAACATTCTGCATCGGCAGTTAAATGCTCTCTGATGCCATTTGCTAAATCAGCTACATCTGCTCTGCCAGTTGCACGCAAGTATCTTTCCATGCTATCGTCATAACCAAAAGTAGATGTAGTAGCTCCAATTTCAGCACCCATGTTACAAATAGTACCTTTACCAGTGCAACTCATGTTAGTAGCACCTTCACCAAAATATTCAACTACAGCGCCTGTTCCACCCTTAACGGTAAGGATGCCAGCTACTTTTAATATGACATCTTTAGGAGAAGCCCAACCGCTTAATTTACCAGTTAGTTTTACACCTATTAATTTTGGAAACTTCAATTCCCAAGGTAAACCTGCCATCACATCACAAGCATCTGCACCACCCACACCAATGGCTAACATACCCAATCCACCAGCATTTACTGTATGCGAATCTGTTCCTATCATCATTCCTCCAGGAAAAGCATAATTTTCAAGAACTACTTGGTGAATGATACCAGCACCTGGTTTCCAAAAACCAATGCCGTACTTATTTGATACAGAGCTTAAGAAGTCGAACACTTCTTTAGACTCTTCATTAGCAAAAGCCAAATCTTGTTTTGCTTCCACTTTAGCATTAATTAAATGGTCGCAATGCACGGTAGAGGGTACAGCTACTTTTGGTCTGCCAGCTTGCATAAATTGCAACAAAGCCATTTGAGCTGTAGCGTCTTGCATAGCTACACGGTCGGGAGCAAAATCCACATAACTATTTCCTCTTTCGTAAACAGAGGTAGTGTTGCCTTCTGTCAGGTGAGAATAAAGGATTTTTTCGGTCAAGGTAAGAGGTTTACCAATTAGTTTTCTAGCTGCTTCAATGCGGCTTGGCATATTTTCATATACCTTTTTAATCATTTCAATGTCGAATGCCATAATATGTATTTATTTTTTTAATTTATTGTTTAAGTAATATTGTTGAAACCAAATAGGTAATTTTTCGGAAAGAAAATTAATTTCTTTGCCATTAGTTATTTCAGCTACTTTTTGAAATCCGTTCATGATACCAGCATTATTGATGCAATAGCATACATCTGATACTTCAATAACTGATTTAAGATTTTTTAGAGATTCATAATATCTTTTTTCAATTTTAGAAGGATGAGACATAACGGTTTCAAAAGTAAAAGAATCTTTATTTTGTAATAGTTTATTTCTAATAAAATCAGCAACCAAAGCAGATTGATAAGAGCTAATCTCAGTTTTAAGAATTAAGTCATTATCATTAACTTCAAGTCCACTAATTGCAGTTTGTTTAATTCCATCTTTAAAAGTTGAGTTTGTAATGAAATTATAAAATTCTTGTTGGTTAGCCTTGATATCAAAATTTGATAAATTAAACTTGGAAGTAACTTTCAATTCTTTTTCGATATCATCGGCATTGATGTAATTTTTCAAATAAAAATAATGTTTATCTTTAACCTCATTAATAAAATAGGATTTACCTGAGCCATTAGGTCCTCCCACTATTCTTATTTTAGGTTTTTTTATCAAATTTATTTTTCTAATTCTAAATCTTTAATTAATGATTCTGTACCGTCTGGATTTAATTCATATAGTTTTCCATTTTTAATGAATGGTAAAGCAATGTTGTTTTCTTTTGCATTTTTCTTTGCCTTATTTAATGATTCTTGAAGAGTATTGACTAAATCTTGGTTAAGTTCTAATTTATCTCTGTAAACTTCACCTCTGAAGTTTGAACCAACTTCTATTTCTTCTTCAAGAGCAGAGCTATTGTGTTTTAATATTTTAATGTTGTTTTGTTCATTTCTCATCATTTCAAAATAAGCTCCTTCACATTCTTCTTTGGCAACTTCATTAAAGGCAGTTATCATTTCCAAACTATGGGTGGTAGCGAATACTTGCACATTTAATTCTTTAGATAATTTAAAAACGGATTTCCAAAAATCAGAAAGGACTGTATAATGAATTCCATTTTCAATTTCATCAATTAAAAGTATGGAAAGAAATTGATTATTTGTTAATAGTTCTTTTTCAAATATGGGAGTAAAATAACGGATTATATTTTTTGTAGCATCACCAAAATTTGATAAAGGTTCGTAAACGCTGTTATTTAATTTTATGAATAATCCATTCTTGGTACTAAAAGTTCGCATGTCTTCGATACGACTATCTACAACATTTAATATTTTAATTAACTTTTTTTTAATCAACTTTGCATCTAACTCGTCAAATGATTGTAGGATATTCAGTATTGGGAGTTCCGTTTTTTGATTGATGTAATTAATATCTAATTTGGCTCTTTGATTTACTCCTGCCCACTTACATTGATTATCAAGCATTACGCTAAATTTATGTTCCAAATCTCCATCAAAAGTAGAAATTGATAAATTTTGGGAAGAAGCATTTTTATTAATAAGTATTTCTGGACCTTGATTTAACTCTCTCATTTGAGCTATTTGTGTTTCAAAAAATTTAGATGACAAACAAGCAATAGCCTCCAACAAACAACTTTTTCCACTGTTGTTTTTTCCGCCTATTAGATTGATTCTCTCAAAACCGTCTGCTTTGAAATCTTCAAAACATCTAAAATTTTGTATATGAATGTTTTCTAACATAGGTTATAGCGCAAAAATACTATATTTATTTTAATTAAAAACTCAATGGCTATTAATTGTTTTACTTTTTATATTTTTGTAACATGAAAATGAAATACATATTGATAGCAACCCTTTGTTTTAGTTTTGTGTATGCTTGTAACAACACTGCTAAAACTGGTGATAACAAAACAGCTACTGAAGAACCAGATGAATGCAAACAAGAAGATAAATTGACCCCTACATTGGTGAATGGTTTTTATGGTGCCGAATTCGATATCACTAATCCATCTACTCTTGAAAATGCTGTAAAAACTTACAAAGAAAATGGATCAAAATCAGCTAAAATTTCTGGTACTATTGAGGCTATTTGTCAAAGCAAAGGCTGTTGGTTCGATTTAAAAGGTGAAAGCACAACTCAAACCATTGATTTTGGGCATAAATTTTTAATGCATAAAGATTTAGCAGGAAAAAAAGTAATTGCTATGGGTGAATTTTATAATGATACTACCTCTGTTGAACAACAAATTCATGAAGCTGTTGACGATGCTAAATCAATGAGTTTAGAGGAAGCTAAAAAGAAATTTACAACCCCTCTAATCAATACAGGGTTTCAGGCAACTGGGATTAAAATAGTAGATTAATTACCTGCTGTATTTATATCTTCTGTAAATTCTATTGAGAACCCCAAACAAAATGATGATTAATACTGGTAAAGCGGTATTAAATAACTGCCATTTTTGTTTATTGCTCAACATTGTTCCTTCTTCTTTAGGTTGATTTATGTCTGCTCTGTTAAGCAATCTCATGTTGATTTCTTTGGTGCGTATTTCAATTAATCCATTTTCATCAAATAAATAATCTACGCAATTCAATAAGAACTTTTTGTTGGCAAATTGCCTTCCTGTTTCAACATCGTAGCCCAATGGAAATGCTTTTCCTGAACTTCTTATTACTTTATTAATAGCAATGTCACCATCTGCTATAACAATCATTTTGTTGTTTTTGCAATTTTTTATTACAGGCAATGAGAATGAATTATCAGGTCGGCTATAAAATGATTTGAACTCACCTTCAAGCAATACACCCGCAATCTGTGTACCTTGATTGTAGGTTTTTAAATACTCTTTATTTAATATGTTGTTTACAATACTTAAATCAACAAAGGCAGGTGCTTCTTGTAATTTTGTTTTATTTGAACTAAGTAACAAATTTGTGATAGTCAAATTGGGCTTACTGATTGGTTTTAATGTTCCACTGTATTGTCCCCACACCACTTCTAAATTTTTCACAATTGGGTGTTCTGCATTGGTAAAAGCAAATACTGGATAATATACCCAAGGAAAAGGAACCTTTCTATTTTGCCTAGATGGGTCATTAAGTTCTATATTGTTGCAGTTTAAATCTTGCAACAAAGAAGGGTTTAATCTCACTCCATAATTGAATAATAAATTGCGTAAATGCTCATTGTTATAATCAGGAAATGTCACTTTAGGGCTTCTTCTTAAGCTGTCGTGTTCAGCCATAATTGGGTCCACCATCCATATCACTTTTCTGCCACTCATGATGTATTGGTCAATAATGTAGGCTTCATCTTTTTGTAAATTTTCTGTAGGCTTTATTATGACTAATCCATCGTATTCCTTTAGTTTTTCCACCGATTTTAATATGATGGTTTTACCTAAACTATCGTAATCTTTTATTTGATCAGCATAAGTGATGAATTGTTTAAGGTAATTTTCATCAGATAAATTAAATAAATACCTATCAATGCTGTAATTATCAGATAAAGAAGCTAATATATCATCAGTAGCTAAAGCATCTGGTTCACCATGACCATATAAAAATGCCAATTTTTTTGGATTGTTATTTAAACACATCCTAATGACATTGGCTATTTCATATTCTATTCCTTCAATCGATTTATTGATGGCAGTTTCTTCTGCTTTACCAAATTCGGTACTTAAAAAGTTGATAGGATATTCTTTGTTGTCTCCGTATGTTACTTCACCACATGGCAATATTAAGTTTCGGTTTTCTTTATCAGCTTCTACTTCAATATCGTTGTAATATTGACATCCTCTATTGCTTAATTCTTTGATGATTTCAGCTTTTTCTTTGTTTTCTTTATCTTTTAAAACATTGACAAACTCAAAATCAATTTTATTTCCACTTAAATCCCTGAAGTCTCTTAATTTATCTAGAATTGCAGTTCTTAATTGTTTAAATCGAGAAGATAAATTTTCACCTTCTAAATAGATTTTAAAATACAAACGGTCTTCTACTCTTTTTGCTAATTGAGCTGATGTTTCGGAAAGGGTATATCTTTTCTCCTTAGTTAAATCATATTGTTTATAATATTGGGAAGATAAAACATTCACAATGATGATAACCAAAAACACCAAAATGAGTTCGATGAAAGATTGTTGTTTAAAACTGCGTTTTTGTTTTTTTTCTTTTACCATTTTCTGCTGCTAAATACAATTTTTGTAATCCAAATAAACAAAGTAATCAAACTAATAAAATAAACGATATCTCGGGTGTCTATCACACCTTTACTCAAACTTCTGTAGTGGTAATTGATTCCAAACCATTCAATAAAAAATTGATTGCTTTTTAAGAAAGAAAACGACCCTAAATAATCGAATGCAACATAAATGAAAAAACAAAGAAACATGCTGATAATAAAAGCTACAATTTGATTGTCTGTAATGACACTACAAAACATGCCTATGGAAATATAGGCTGCGCTTAATAACACTAATCCAGTATAACTTCCTAATATAGCTCCAGTATCAATGTTGCCTTTGGGAACTGCTAATTGATAAACAGTGTAATAATACAAAACAGTAGGTAATATTGCAAAAATAACTACTGTTAAAGCAGCTAAAAATTTGCCCATTATAATTGATAAATCTGTTAAGGGTTTTGTTGTTAAAATTTCAAAAGTTCCACTTTTCTTTTCTTCACTAAAAAGCCGCATGGTAAGTGCAGATATCAAAAATATAAAAATAATAGGGGCAAGTTCAAACAAGGGGTCAATATTGGCATACCCTCCATCTAAAATATTGGTTTCGCGAAATACCCAAATAAATAAGCCATTGGCAATCAAAAATACCACAATGACTATGATGGCTATCAGTGAACTTAGGTAACTTCTTAATTCTTTTTTAAAAATACTTATCATGTCTATTTGGTTACATTTTTAAAAATATCTTCAAGCGAATTTTCAATTGTTTTCATTTCAGAAAGTTGTAACTGATTATTCACAGCATATTGAAATAGACTGTGTTTTAATGCTTCAACATCGTTAGAAATGAAAATAAAATTTGGATTGTTGTTTGATTTTATTTCAGATAAATTCTCAATGTCTTTGATTTGATTTGAAGTTAAATTTTGATTGAATTTTATGGCTAATTGCTTTTGATTATTGAACTGGTTTTTCAATTCATCGGTCTTACCGTCTGCTACTATTTTACCTTTGTTTATAATCATTACCCTGTTGCACATAGCTTCTACTTCTTGCATGATATGAGTAGATAACATAACAGTTTTTTCCTTGCCTATTTCTTTGATGATGTTTCGAATTTCTACTATTTGATTTGGGTCTAACCCACTGGTAGGTTCATCAAGAATCAATACATCAGGATTGTGAATGATGGCTTGAGCTAGACCCACTCTTTGCCTGTATCCTTTAGAAAGTTGCCCAATTTTTTTATTTTGTTCAATAGTAAGTCCTGTCAATTCAATCATTTCTTTTACTCTGTTTTTTATTTTTGGTAATTGATATGTTGAACCGATAAATTCCAAGTATTCTTTGATGTACATATCCAAATACAGTGGATTGTGTTCTGGTAAATAACCTATGGTTTTTCTTACTTCTATAGTGTGATCTTCAACATTTAATTGATTTATAAATGCTTGTCCACTGGTAGGAGGTATAAAACAAGTTAAAATTTTCATGGTAGTAGTTTTTCCAGCACCATTAGGTCCCAAAAATCCTACAATCTCTTTTTTATCTATGTTGAAGGATAAGTTATCTATGGCTTTTTGTTTGCCATACAATTTACTTAAATTTTTTACTTGAATAGACACAGATTGTGATTTGATTAAAAATAGAATTGCGAAATTAACGCATTTTTTTATAATCTTATTGTTTATTGTCTAATAAATTATATACTCTAAAACTTCCAATATTTTTATCAAACTTCACATAAGGAAATGTTTCTAATAATTTTTTTTCATATTTTACATCTTTGATTATTAACTTATTAGCCTTTTTAAAAAACACTTTGTTCAATTTAATTGTGTCTGTATCTAATTCAAAAAGTTCATTTTCATTGGCAAAAGAAAACCCTTTGGTGTTAGTAAAGTAAAAATAAATACAACCTGATTTATCAGGACCAATAAAAACTCTATCACCAGGTTTAATGTAACTTTTAAACTCATCTAGATATTTTTTTTCTGTAAATTCTTTGGGCAATTGCTTTTCTATATTTATCCAATTGTTTGGCACAATTCTTAAAATTGTCCAAGTAAAGTTCATGAATAAAATGAAATAAATGTATTGTTTTTTTATCGCTTTAAGTCGAAATAAATGGATTGAAAACATAACAATTAACGGCAGTAAAACCATAAAATAGTACGCATGATTTTTCATCCGTTCAATACCAAAAAAATAAAATACAATGAAGAATATAAACCATAATATACCGATTTTATTGTATGGATTTAATTGTATTTTCTTGAATGTTTTAAAAATTAAATAGATTAAAAAAAGAAATAAAGGCCAACCTATTAACAATTCAGGAGTATCACTAACGATGTTTTGTATAATGGATTGAATTCCTTCTTTAATTGTTATCGGTTTTAACCAAAGTCCAAATTCCTTTAAATTATTGCTTTTTGTAAGATTAATGGCATAGTAATACCACAATATATTGATTAAAAAAGCAAGCAGTAAACTCAGTACAACATAAAACGTGTTTTTTTTAGATTTGTAAAACAGAATGACAGTAGAAAAAGGGATGATTAAGAATTGAATTTTTATTAAACCAGCTAAAGTGCTTGTTAGTAAAGCATAAAAAAATAGAATAATCAGTTTGTTTTTAGATTCATTTAAAGAATTTAAATGCTCTTTAATTTTTAACCAATAATACAACGAATATAATGCAAATACCATTGCCAATACATCTGGCAAAGCATTGATAGAATGATAATAAAATTCAGGCAAACTAAATAAAAGCAAGGACGAGCACCAAGCCCAAAATTTAACTTTAGTAATGTATAAACTAATCAAGTAAATAGAAAACAAAGCAAAAGTACTTATCAATAAAGAATACAAACGGACCAATAGATTTGAGAATCCAAACAATTTAATTCCAACACCTAGTGTCCATTCATACAGTGGGAAGGGCATTCCAGTAATGCCATTAGTCTCATTTCTGCGGTCTATTCTTGGATAAATAATGGAGTTGTCTTCAAATGCAAAGTTTTTTGCAACAGCTATGGTATTGCATTGTCTCCACATGTGATTGCCAACAGGAGGTAATTGAACAAATGGCAAATGGAGTAATAAATTTAAAAGAAATAGATAAACAAAAGGTTTCAGCAAATTTTTTAACTTAATTTAATGGCAAAAATAATTGAATATTACCAAGTATGGTCAATAATAATTTTCCAATGGCCATCAATTTGTTTAAAAATTAAAGAGAAATTGCCAGAATCAGTTTCGTTGATTTTTGATACTTTCCACATGCCAAATACTTGTTTTAAATCTTTATCATTCAAATCAAAGAATTGTAATTTTGAAAAAGTCAATTCTCCCATTTTCTCTTTTGTATTGTATGATCTTTTGTAACCATTTGAAACAGAATCATATCCAAATTTAATTCCTCGTTTGGTGATAAATCTCAATTCTTTCGAATTCCAGTAACCTTGCATAAAGCCATCTACATTGCCCTTATTCCATTCATCAGTTTGATTTTTTAAAACATTAGATATTTCTTGCTGAGAATTATCATTTACATGGCAAGAAAATGCAATTAGTGATAAAAAAATGAAATAGATAAATTTCAAAATTATTTCAAACTTATTTTCAATTCATTGACAGCTCTTATAGAAGATTCAATTGCTCCTTGAACTGTTCCACTTAGTCCATCAGAATTAGTTGCTTCTCCAGCAAAGAACAATTTGTTGTCAATAGACTTTGCTAACTCGACTCTATCGTTGATAGTACCACCCATTTTGTGATATGAATACACCCCTTTTATATAAGGCATTTTGTTCCAACTAATTACTTTGGAAGCAATAGGTATAAATGAGTTAGTGCCATATATGTACTCAAACTCTTTTTTCAAATCGTTAATAATTTCATTATCGTTTTTCTGTGAAAGAGTTTCTGCTACAGAACCTTTTACCAAGGCTGTAAGAATGTAATTAGAGTTAATCTTACTTACTTCTATTTTATTGAAATTACCATTTAAATAAAGATGAGTTGCATCTGATGGCCATATATTTTTAGCTAATTTAACTATAATTTTTATACCACCATCCATACCAAGTTTTGATAATGCATTGGTTTTGTTTAGGGGCAATTCTGGAGTAAATTTAATGTCATTGTCAATCAGAACAGAAACAGGAACAGTAATGATAAGTCTATCGTATTTTCTAACATCTCCATCGGCAGTTTTAACTACAATTTCAGACTGTGAATAATCAATTTCTTTTACTTGTTTTGATGTTTCAACTTTTGGTAAAATAGATTGATAATATGATTTTAATATGGAGTTAAAAGATTTGTTAACAGAGTATTGAGTGGAATTGTTTTTATAATTAGCTTCAGTAGTGCTAGGTTTAGCATTTACTTTGTCAATGGAACTACCTATGAATTGCTCAATTTTAGAGGTGTATATAAATCTAACACTTTCAGGAACACCTTCAGATAACATCAGTTGTTGGTATGTTAAATCATTAGGCATAGAAAAATTCATGGATTTATCTAAACAATTCATAGCTGAAACAAAATCTGGATTGTTTTGCACTGTATCCATGTTTTGTGCTTCAGAATCAATATAAAAATAAGGATTTGTTTCGCTGTTGTTAACTTTTGGCGATTCATACATGGCTACCAAATTAAAAAATGAATTGTTGTTTCCAAAAATTTGATTAGCACCAACTTCAATGTTGTAACCTGATTCGAATGTGTTGTTTGATAGAATTCTACCACCTGTTAAATCACTGGCTTCTAGTACTTGCAATGATAAATTTAAATTTTGTGAAAGTAAAAATGCTGAATTCAAACCAGAAATACCAGCACCAATAATACCAACTCTTTTGGGAAGATTTGTTTCATCTTTATTTTGAGGTGTATTATCACAAGAAGACAAAAATATCTGTGCTAATGACATTGCGGGTAATGCCATGGACATAGTTTTTATAAAGTTTCTTCTCGTAGTCACAATTCCTTGTTAAAGGAGCAAATATAATGTACTTACATATACATTACAAACAGTTTTATAAAAAAAATTAATGTTAAATAATAATCTGTTATCCTTTAGTTAATAAATTAAATATTATTTAACTATACTATAAGTTTA
>CAYVDH010000080.1:0-14915 GCA_964450355.1 uncultured Flavobacteriaceae bacterium | reverse complement strand
TTTATAAATTTGCTATTTTATCGACAAAGGCAATTGTAAATCAAATTTAGTAAAAAATAATTGTACATTCGCTCCTTTTATGGCATTCTTTTTACAATATTTAGGACTATTTCTTCTGTCATCTGTCAAATTTCTTTTTGCAGTTTTACCACTGTTAGCAGTATCTCAAACGCATTGGGCATTCGATATGATAGTTTGCATGGGAGGCGGTTGTTTTGGTGTTTTTGTATTTACATTGTTGTCCAAACAAATTTTAGACTTTTTTAAACGCAAAAATTTTGCTCAACCCACTTTCAAACGATTAAGAAGTTTTGTTAAACTTAAAAATGGATCGGGTTTAATAGGCATTTCAATTTTATCACCTATGTTAATTAGCATCCCTGTTGGCTGTTTTTTAAGCTCCGCCATCGAAAATAATAAAAAGAAAATTTTACTTTTCCAATGTGCATCTGTTATCTTATGGAGCATCGTTTTATTTGGAACTAAAGGAATTTTTGGTTTTAATTTGAAAGATTTATTTTAAAATGATTCCTGGCAAATTATACATTGTTCCAACCCCTATAGGCAACCTCAAAGACATGACTTTAAGGGCCATAGAAACATTGAATTTATGCGATGTCATACTTGCCGAAGACACCAGAAACACAGGGCAATTATTGAAACATTTTCAAATTTCTAAACCCATGCAAAGTTACCATGCCCATAATGAACACGACAAAATTAATGACGTTATTTACCAATTAAATCAAGGCAAAAACATGGCTTTAGTTACTGATGCTGGTACTCCAGGAATCAGTGACCCTGGATTTTTAATTGTAAATAAATGTGTTGATGAACATATTACAGTAGAATGTTTGCCCGGAGCTACAGCCTTTGTTCCTGCCATTGTTTTAAGTGGATTCCCTTGCGATAAATTTGTTTTTGAAGGATTTTTGCCAGTAAAAAAAGGCCGTAAAACTAGACTGGAATTTTTAAAAACTGAGACTAGAAGTATTGTTTTTTACGAAAGTCCATACAAACTCTTAACAACATTAAAAGATTTATCTGAATATTTTGGAATGGAAAGACCTATCTCTATATCTCGTGAAATAAGTAAAATGTTTGAAGAAACATTCAGAGGAAGTATCAATGATGCATTGCAATATTTTACTAAAAAAAATCCTAAAGGTGAATTTGTTATTGTTGTTAAAGGACTAAATTCTAAAGATTCTGATGAAAGAGATTAAACCTATACTTCTTGTTGTTTTGGCTTCTGCAATCATGATTGTTGCTTGGCCTCCAATTCCCACTGCTATGCTATTATTTGTAGGATTAGTGCCCCTATTCATTCTACATCATCAATTAAAAAATAAAAAAAGAAAACATTTAATTTATTGGTCTTACTCTTATTTATTTTTTTTCCTTTTTAATTTAGGAACTACTTGGTGGGTTTGGAATGCTAGTGAAAGCGGTGCTATCATGATGCTTTTTGCCAACTCATTATTAATGAGTATTCCATTTTTATTGTTTTCAATCACCAATTCCTATTTACCAAAAACAAAACACAATTCCATCATTGTTTATTACCTTGCTTTTGAATATTTTCATTTCAATTGGAATGCCAGTTGGCCTTGGCTCACCTTAGGAAAAGGACTTGCAACTTATCCTTGGTTGATTCAATGGTACGAATTCACTGGTGAAATGGGTGGCACTTTTCTTATATTATTATTTAACGTGTGGCTGTTTCATATATACATCAATCAAAACAAGAAACAATTAGCATACCCAATCATTACTATGGCATTAATCATAGCAATATCTTTTTCTTTAAGATATTTTAGTTACGAAGAGAAAAACACTGCTATTAATTGTGTCGTTGTTCAACCTAACATTGATCCTTATAAAGAAAAATTTGAAGGCACACCTAATTACATTTATCCCGATGAACAAATGAACATTGCACTTTCTATTGCTAAGTCATTAATCAATCCTCAAACCGATTTATTGCTTTTACCTGAAACTGCTTTAGTAGGATTCAACGTTGAAACGAATTTAAATTCTTTAAATGCCATTGAGCCGTTGAGAAAATTAACTGATAGCAACAAACTGACTGCTTTAATTGGTTCTGAAACCATTAAAGTATACGAATCAAAAGAAAAACCTACGGTTACTGCCCGACTAGACGATTACTCAGGAAAATGGTGGGATAGTTACAACACCGCCCTTTTAATTAAAAACAACAGAGTTGACTCAATTTATCACAAAAGTAAACTTGTTCCTGGTGTAGAAAAAATGCCTTTCTCTTGGCTCGAAAAATTGAGTATTAGTTTGGGTGGAGCAAGTGGTAGCCTTGGCGTAAGTGACAAACCAATTAATTTTGACATCAACAAAAAAATTAAAATTGCGCCTTTGATTTGTTATGAATCTGTTTTTGGTGATTATGCAACAGAATTTGTAAAAGATGGGGCAAACACACTAGCGGTTATCACAAACGATGCCTGGTGGGGCAATACTCCAGGCCATAAACAACATCTATTGTTCGGTGCAATACGTTGTATAGAAACTCGCAGAGAAATGGTGCGTAGCGCTAATACCGGAATAAGTGCTAAAATCAATAGATATGGAGAAATCACTCATAAAACTAAATTTAATGAGAAAATTGCATTTAAATGCTCATTAATTCCAAACAATAAATTGACTTTTTATGTCAAATATGGCAATTTAATTGGTAAATTTAGTTCTTATTCTGCTGTATTTTTAATAACAGCAATGATTGCTTTGTTTGTTAAGAAAAAATTTAATTGATTTTTATATACACATGAATTTTACCAAAGCTGCTATCCTTAGAAAAAACTGATGGAACAAATTGATTAAACACCTTCAAGGATTCTTTTTGATCTGGAGTTTCTATCTGATTATCTTTCACTTTTTTTGTTGGTGGATTTGCTTCATTAAATACAATGCATTTGTTTGAGGAATACAAGGATTCTCCCATGTTATTTACATGAGACAATCGAAATTCACCTTCTTTAATATCTGATGAAAAAGGCTGAGATCTACAAGCTTTAACAAAAAGCTCATTAGGCAAATACGCTGTTAAATCAATGGCTACAGGTGTATTTGTTTTTTCATTTTGTATGTAATCTAATGCCAATTCACTGTTTAATTTTGTCTCTTTATATAGTTCATTCTCCTCCCTATTTAATAAATAATTAGACTGATTATATAGGGTCATAAATTCAGGTAAAATTAGAAAAACAAAACTCAATCCAATATAAATGCTGTATTTACTTTCTTTTATTTGACTTATTATGCCAATAATCAACAACACCAAGGAAACATACAAATAATGAGGCCATAATCTTTTTGTGGTAACAAACACCAATACCATCATAAATAATCCTGAAATCAAAACAAAGTTATTAATATGCAACTTGAATTTAATTTTATGGTTTTTAAAAAGGAAATAAATTATGATTGAAATCAATGGAATTAAAACCCAAATACTGATAGCAAAATATTCAGCAAAAAAATACTTAATCCAAACAAATGCATTCATATTAGTATCATCATAAGCTTGATTAACTGTACCAAATGTTTGCTCAATATACGAGGTTAAATATATCCTTTTTACTATACCTATCATAAGAGCTGGAACTCCAACAAACAATCCTATGACAAAATAAAAACCTGCCCAAAAAGTTTTTTTCAACCATTCCCCTTTGTTTATGTAAATGAAATAAAAAGCAAAAAATGGAAGAATAGCTAAAACTGATATTTTACTTGCCAATGCAAGTCCTAAAAACACAAATACCCACGATTTTTTATGATGGTACAAATTAGAAAAATACAAAAACAAAGAAACAAATAAAAGCAAGTAAGGCTCTGGCTTAGGAACAATAGAAAAGTACAAGGTATAGGGCATTAAACACAGAAATAAAGAGGCAATCAACCTCATCAAAGAATTAGAGACAAAAACAATGATGAGCAAATAAAACGAAAGCAACAAAACAAAAGTATGTACAATTCTTGTGGCAATGATTTGACCTTTAAGTCCCCATATTTTATATGGAAAATAAGACACTATACCATCAACATAAAACATCGCTCTTCCATACATGGCAGTTGTTCCTATTAATGAAAAAAAGACAAAATGTTTGGCATCGCCAGGTTTGACAATGGCATTCACTTCCCCTATTGCTACTAACTCATCAAATTGTGAAAACCTATCGTTTTGTCCACATGTACCGTCAGTTTGAAATGTATTGAGGTATGAAGCAAACAAAAAATAAAATAAAAGTACAAGTTTAAAAGCGTGATTCATGATTTAGTTTTGTGTTATTTTAAGTCTTTAATTTAGTTTTCAATTCAAAAATATATTTTAATGTTCTTTTAATCAATTTAAATCTTACTTTGAGAGAAGAACCACTCCCTCCTTTTGCTTCTCCATACAACCTTGGCAAAAAGAATACTGGAAAATCAACAATTTTTTTTTTCTTTTTAGCTTGATATAAAAAATATAAATCCAAAGAAAAATCAAATGGGGCTTTGTCTTTTATGGACTGATAAAAATCCTTCTTAAATAATTTTGGTTGAGCATTTATTTCTGTCAACCTAGTTCCTAAAACAATGCTGCTTAATAGGCCCATACCCCAACTAAAAAAGAGCTCCGAAAACTTTCTGTTTTTTCTAAATCCTTTTACGAGTATAGGTTTGTAAGGTGATAATTCATAAATATCTAATGCTTTAAAAACATCCGATGGGTCTGTTTGTAAATCGGCATGAGTCCATGATAAAAACTCTCCTTGAGCTGCTTCTAATCCTTGTAAAATACCGTATCCATAACCTTTGTTTTGAGCAACATTAACAACTCTTATATTATATGGTGTTTTGCTCAATTCAGCTTGTAAAACATGAGCACTAGAATCTGTTGAACCATTGTTCACTAATATCACCTCACAATCTTCTTTGGCTTTGTCTTCAAGCAATACATTTAATTTTGAGAAAATCACAGGAATGTTTTTTTCTTCATTGTAACAAGGAATTATGACACTTAGTTTCATTTGCCGTATGGATGTTGTTTTAATTTTTTAAAATAGCTCTCCCAGTATAAAAATGTTTCATAATCATTAGGTGTCCCCCAACATAGGTATTGATTCACTTCAAATGCCAATACTTTTTTACCCATTTTAATTAAATCATTTAAACATTCATCTACATAAAACTCATTGTTAATTCTTCTGTTCTGTGAAATCATATTTTCAGCTGCGCTCACAAAATCACAGCCATGTTTAAACCAAAAGGCTCCAACAACAGCGTGATTATCCATAGGATTAGGCATCATGTATTTCACTTTCATTTCCTGAATCTTATTTTGCTCATTAGTTATTGCCCATCCATATGCTTGAGGCTTTTCTAATACTGAATTATTGTTTTTAAAAGTAAAAACAATGGCATCGGCTTTAGATTTGCATTCTTCAAATTTGTTTTTATCGTAAAACATCCCATTATCACTTGCTCCAATTATCAATTCTTCTTGGGTATTGATAAACTCTTTTGCCATTAAGCAAGTAGAAGCCTGCCCTTCTGTAAGCTCTTTCAAAACAATAACTTCAGAATTTGGATAATAAGATTTTATGGCATTGTCTATTTGAAATTCTTTGATGTGAAAATCTCTTAAAATAAAAATTGATTTTTCAGCTTCAGGCAAAGCTTTACTAGCTTTAATGACCATTGGCTCATTCAATATAGGCAATAAGGGTTTAGGAACAGTATAACCTTTCTCAGCAAACCTGCTGCCTGCCCCTGCCATTGGTATCAATTTAATCATGACTTAATAATTTAAAAACTTCGCTCCATCTGTTGTACTCTTCCATGTCTTCTGGTGTACCCCATTGACAAAAATGAGGAATTTCATCGTAAACCAAAACATCCAATCCATCTTTTACTAATAAATTATATACTAAGCTGATATAGTATTCCCCATTTAAATGAATGTTTTCATCCATCAATTGTTTAAAATATTTTTTTACGTAAATGCCTTTGTCAAAATAATAATTCCCTGCTGAATGGTATCCCTTGGATTTGTCTGATTCAAAACTGAATTTTTCTTTTATTTCTGTTAACAACAAATCTCCATTGACTTGACATCCTGCATACAAATTTTTTTCATGTAATAAATGTGGATGAAATCCTGTATAACAAGGAATAATACCTGAGTATTTTCTTGAATTGGCAACATCCTTAAAATGTTTATAATCCCATTCCATGTAAAAATCGCAATAATTACACACCACTTGTTCATCATCTTCTATCAAATCAAAAACCTGAGCTACGGTGTACACAGGTCCGAGTTTATGAGGCTCAATACCTACCACTTGAGCACTTGGCTTGATGTCCAATAACACTTGATTTAAATCTGTAGTTTGCAACATGTCATTTCTACATATGAAAATAAAATCAGCTTCATTAGGGTACATATCAACTATGTATTGTATCACTGGTTGTCCATGCATGTTGATTAATGCCTTATAGGTATCATAACCAGCTTGCTTAAAACGGCTACCCAAGCCTGTCATTGGGATAATTATTTTCATTTTAATTTCAATAATAATTCGGGGTAATCGGTATAAAAATGTTCCACCCCCATCGTTAAAAATTTAAGCATCATTTCTTGTTCATTGATTACACAAGCTCCAAATCGAATTCCCAATCCCTGAATTGTTTGTATTTTAGATTCTGTAATTCCTTGCCATTCATACATCAAGGTATCAAAACCATATTGCTGAGCAATGAACACATCGGTATCAAAATCGGTATGTGGAGGCCTGTCCCAAAAAACAGGCAAACTGCTATGAAGCAATTTAGCTTCAATCAAAAACTCGCAATTGGTATCATTGAAACCAATGTAATCAACCATATTCATTTGTTTTGCCAATTGATATGCAGGTTTAATTAATCCGTAATTCTTAGGTTGTATAGATATTTTGGTGTTGGTGTTTCTTACCAATTCCAACACCTCGCTCAACAAAGGCAAAGTATAGTGAGTATCAGGGAACATGCAGTTTCCAAAGTTCAATTCTTTTAGTTCTGAATAATCTGTTTGATTTATCACTTTATCAACTCCTGAAACTCTAATTGCATTTGTATCGTGTGTAACAACTAGTTGATTGTCCTTAGTTAATTGAATATCTAACTCTATCCAACTACAACCTAATTGCACAGCACTTTCAAAGGCAGGCATGGTGTTCTCTGGAAAAACACTCATATTGCCTCGGTGAGCTGCTATACCATTGCCAAATTTCATCAGGCAAATGTAATGCAAAGAAAAATGCAAACAAAAAATCAAAAAAATTGTATCTTTGAAATCCCAAATCAAAAGACAATTTCACATGAATTTAAAATGGCTGAGCAATTCTAAATCACTAACTTTTTACACGGCAGACAATGTTGGAGAATTACCTCTTCCATTTGTTGGCAAAGTAAGTGCAGGATTCCCCTCGCCTGCCGAAGAATACACAGAACTTAGCCTCGACTTAAACAAATCGTTAATAAAAAATCCGAGTTCTACTTTTTATGCTAAAGTGAAAGGTCAATCCATGATTGACGCAGGAATCAACGATGGCGACATTTTGATTATTGACAAATCCTTACCCCCTTCTAATGGCAAAAAAGCAGTGTGTTACATCGATGGTGAATTCACTTTAAAAACATTAAAAAAAGACAAAGACAAATTGTATTTAATGCCCGCAAATCCTCAATTCTCTCCCATAGAAATCAAACCCGAAAACGAATTCATCATTTGGGGTATTGTCACTTATGTTATACAAAAAATGTAACTTATTTTCTTACAGCGTAAATCAATTCATCTACTTTCTCTCCGTTTTTTATCAATGTTCCTTTAAGCAAAGCCTCCATTTGAAATCCAGCCTTTTCCAACACTTTCTGTGATGCGACATTGTGCCCAAATGGTCGGGCAAAAATCCTGTCAATATCAAATTGAGAAAATCCAAATTCAAGCATTTCAACTACCGCTTTGGTCATAATTCCTTTATTCCAATATGGCTGTGCTAACCAATAACCCAATTCAGCATTTTTTCTTTGTATATCTTGCTGTGGATGAATGCCTATACCACCCACTGCTTTCCCATCCACTTCTATCGCAAAAACATGAACAGGATTGTCTTTATTGGCAAATTCGATAAAAGCAATTCCCTTTTCTGGCGTGTATGGATGTGGAAATCCATCGGTCATGAACCTTGCAATATCTACATTGTTTGCAAAGGTGACCAAATCATCTAAATCACTCATTCTCCAAGGCCTTAATTTGTAATCCATTGATTATAAAAATAAATTACAAATAAGGCATTATTTATCCTAAAAACAAAAGAATAATGTTGTAATTTGCAAACCCTTTTTTTAACCTAAGACAAACCTCAATCATGTACGCTTTGGTAGATTGTAACAATTTTTATGCCTCGTGCGAAAGAGTATTTAACCCTTCGCTAAATGGCGTACCTGTTGTTGTCTTATCAAACAACGATGGTTGTGTCATTGCCAGAAGCAATGAAGCTAAAGCCATTGGAATCCCTATGGGTGCCCCCGCTTTTAAAATGAAAGATTTTTTAAAGCAACACCACGTTGAAATATTTTCGTCTAATTACGCATTGTATGGCGACATGAGCCAACGAGTAATGAACACTCTGGCCGACTTCACCCCTGATATTGAAATCTACTCCATAGACGAAGCTTTCTTAGGTTTACATGGTTTTCAGGAATTTAATCTCAATGACTATGCCCTGAAAATAAAAAAAACAGTACAAAGAAACACTGGAATCCCTGTGAGTGTAGGCATTGCCCCCACTAAAACCCTAGCAAAAGTTGCCAATAAGTTAGGCAAAAAAAACAGTAAAAATCCAGGAGTGTACGTCATTCATAACGATGACGACCGAATCAGCGCCTTAGCTCAATTACCTATGGAAGATGTATGGGGAATTGGCAGACAGTACAGCAAATTTTTAGCTCAATACAACATACGCACAGCTTTGGACTTTGCCAATGCCAGTCCCGAATGGATTAAAAAAAACATGACCGTTATGGGCTTGCGAACCCTCAAGGAACTAAGAGGCGAACCCTGTATCGAACTCGAACAAATTCCTCCCGCCAAACAAAACATCTGCGTTTCAAGATCGTTCGGAGATATGCAAACCGACTACCAACAAGTAGCCGAAGCTGTATCTAATTATGCCATGAGAGTGGCAGAAAAACTCCGAAAACAAAGTAGTTGCGCCAATACTCTGCTGGTATTTATCCACTCAAACCCACACAGACAAGACCTCCCACAATACGCCAAAAGCATCTCATTACAACTCCCTGTGGCAACCAATAGCAGCATGGAAATTGTCAGCATGGCGCTACACGGACTCAGTCGAATATTTAAACAAGGAATCCATTACAAAAAAGCAGGGGTTATCATCAGTGGCATTGTGCCCGAAAACAACGTACAAGCCTCCCTGTTCGACCAAGTGGACCGAAACAAACACAAACTTGCCTTAGCTGCTTTAGACAAAGTAAACAACCGATATGGAAAAGACTCCATTAAATTAGCCTCTCAGGGTTACGAAAAAAGATGGAAACTGCGCCAAGAAAAATTATCGCCAAACTACACCACCCGCTGGGAAGATATATTGGAAGTGAAAGGATAATCGGTTGTATGGTTGAATTGTTGAATTGTTAATGGTTAATGGTTAATTGTTAATTGTTGAAAGTTTATTGGTTCTACGTTTTTACTTCTGACTTCTAACTTCTGACTTTATACTTCTGCGTTCTACCTTCTGACTTCTGCCTTCTAACTTCTGACTTCTGCCTTCTAACTTCTTAAACATTTATGCTTATTCGTTGCAATTTTTAACTATATTTGCTTCCTTTTTTTGAAAAAAGCAATCTTTTATATCGTTTTATCATTGACTATCTTACTTGGTTTTACTTATAAAACTGATACTAAGCCACGGATCATTAAATACAAAAAAAATGACTCTTGTCTTGTTGATTCTACTTCGCTAAATATTGATAGAAAAAAAAATAGGCCCAATCACATAGATTCTTTGTATCAATTATTGTTTACCGAAGATATCAAACCCAATAAACAAGGCTTTGCCCAAGCATATAAAGGATTAATGTATTTTCAAAAAATATGCACCAACCTTGTACACGATACTCTTGCTCTCATTGATTTTACTTTATCCTCTAACAAGGAAAGACTATGGGTAATTGACCTTAAACAAAATAAAATACTCTACCACGAACTGGTTGCCCATGGCAAAAATTCTGGCGAAGAATTCCCTTCTAAATTCTCTAACCTCGAAGAATCCTTTCAATCCAGTTTAGGGTTTTATTTTTGTGGTGACACTTATGATGGATTAAATCAATTATCCCTTAAATTGTATGGGCTTGAGAGCAAATTCAATGGCAAAGCATTCGACCGTGGCATAGTGATTCATGGAGCGAATTACGTCAGTAAAAAATTCATTTTAGAAAACGAAAGATTGGGAAGAAGCTTGGGTTGCCCCGCTGTCAGACAAGACATCATTTCTCCCCTATCCAACACCATTAAAAATGGATGTCTTTTGTACATTTACAGCAACAACAAATCCTACCAAAAGTACTCGACTGTACTAAAACAAATCAATAAAAAATGAAGCTAAAAGGCCCCTTATTACTGACATTTCTATGCACCATAGCAATGTTGCATTTCAATGCTTGTCGTAATAAAACCAAGGTGAAAATTCAAGGAAATGAAAGAGAAATTGATGAAGAAAGCCTAAAGTCATGTGTCCAAAACTACCTTAATACTCTAGCAAAAGACAGCTCCTATAAACACTACTACGACACATTGATGGCGCATTATCAAAACAGAGGATTTGCTCCAATTTGGCTTGAAATTTACAAAGACGAAAACAGTCTCAAACCTCTCTATAATCTATTAGACAGTGCCCTTTACGAAGGATTAAGACCCGAGCATTATCACAAAAACTCCATTCAATCTTTAATAAAAAAAATCTCTTCGAACAACAACGATAGCATACATCAATTTTTAGCCTTGTTTGATGTCTATGTCAGCGATGCCTTATTGTCTTTATGGCACGACAAAGTATTGGGAAGAACCAACCCAAAACAAGTACTTGGCTCTAAATACACCCTTCCTTACCCCTGCCATCCCGACTTTAACTTAATGAAAGTTTTAGACCCCGAAAAAGGAATTTCTACCCTGTTAAATTACCACTCCTCTCACAAAGATTATTGGAACCTTAAAAAATTATTAGCCATTGAATACCGCAAAACCAAGGGAAGTGAAACCATTATTGACACCATTGGTATAAGAAAAATAAAGCCTGGCGACACTACAAACATTGCTCCTCTGGTAGTCCGAAGACTGGTTGAACTTGGTATTGCCCCCGATAGTTTACTCAACGAAACAACAACCATTTACAGTAAAAAAATTGCTAAATACATCATTAAAATACAAGAACAAGCGAACCTAACCAACGATGGCATCATTGGAAAAACAACTTTAAAAGTTTTAAATACATCAAGCAACGATAAAATCAATGAAATAAGGGCAAACCTTGAGCGTATTAGATGGTTTGCTACAGAACCTACTAAGCCATATGTGATGGTTAATTTGCCAGAATTTATGCTTTATACAGTTTACAATGACTCTGTAAAATCCATGATTGTATGTATAGGTAAAGGGAAAGAGAGACATTACGATTTAAAATCAAAAAAATACCTCGAAACCAAAAAGTATTTAGACAAACCTCAAAACAACGAAACACCACAAGTATATTCTAACATCGACTATGTGGTTTTAAATCCTACATGGACTGTTCCTGCTAGTATTGTAGGCCGTGAAATGTTCAGCAGAATAGTTGCAAATCCAGGGTATTTAATTCGCAATGGCTATCAAGTTTTAATGAAAGGCAATGTGGTTGACCCATATTCAATCGACTGGAAAAAATATTCACCTGGGAATATCCCATACACCATTAGACAAAACGCTGGAGATGACAATTCATTAGGTAAAATTAAGTTTACTTTTAAAAATCCATTTGATGTATATCTTCACGACACTCCATTAAAATCGAAATTCAAACTCAGCAACCGAGCTGTGAGTCATGGATGTGTACGAGTTAGCAGTCCTATAGATTTAACAGGATTTGTATTACAGCAAAACACAAAAACAACCTACGATGATGTGAGAATTAAAATGGGTTTAGCTCCACTTGATACAGCAAAGGCCAGAAAATGGAGAGAAGACACTACAAGTTACAAAAAAGTAGTAAAAGGCACTTACCCCATTAAATTGGAAAACAAGATGACTGTATTTTTTGACTATAAAACCATCGTTTTTGATGAATTTGGCAATCCAAGATTTGTGTTTGATGTTTACGACAAAAACAGATTGATTGTAGAAGCGATGGACAAGTTTTAAGGTAATTTAAAGAATTTAAATCTTAACAAAATTGACATTGAATATAAATCAGATGTCATCCAGAACGAAGGGTCGAAGTGAAGGTACTGATTTAATTTTTGAATTTTGGGATTTTCTGATTTTTGAATTTTATCTAGTAAGGTTTGCTTTAAATGTAAGGTTTTAAATTTAATCCAATTTTCAAGAATCGAAATCATTAAAAAATCACTAATTATCAAATTCACTCGAGATGTCCCGTTCAAGGACTTTATGAAAAGGATTGCAGATATTTAAACGAAGAATTAAGAATTTAGAACGCAGAAGTAATAAGGTAGAAGTTAGAAGTTAGAAATAAGAAGTTAGAACGTAAAACCAATAACCATTTAACTATTCAACAATATAACCATTCAAGAATGTAACTATTCAACAATTAACCCATAACAATCAACAATTTAACAATTCATTTATTTAGATTATTTCACCCATTTTATAATCAATCACAAAATTAAATTCAAAAATACCTAAATCTAAAAATCCAAAAATGTCCTTGCCGTTTTTAAAGAATATCGACCGTTTTTAAAAAAGTTCTTTTTTTTATAACACCATTGATTTAACTTTGATTTTATTTTTGTAAACGCATACTATGCAAGCAATAGGAGTAATACAACATGAAAAATAAAAATGGCAATACAGGATTACAATAACAATGGGTGTAACACCAATTGGGAGTTCAATAACCCAAGCCCTGTATTTAAACACAAGGCATTAACTATCAAGCCATCATTACCCACCATTTTCATTGTTTACAAAGGCGAAAAACAGTTAGAACGCAGCAACTACCTTGGCAATGTATTAGCTACAGTAAGCGATAGGAAAGCCATGGTGGGGGTAAATAATGTAAAAAGTTATTATATATCTGAATATCAAAGTTTTGGAATGTATTATGCGTTTGGAGCACCATTACCTGGTAGAGGTTATACAGTGCCACTAGCTCCTGGTATTATTGATAAAGCATATAGATATGGCTTTAATGGGCAGGAAAAAGATAATCATGTGGAAGGCGATGGGAACAGTTATACAGCAGAATATTGGCAATATGATAGTAGATTAGGCAGAAGATGGAATCAAGACCCAATTTATAAGGAATGGGAAAGTCCATATGCTTCAATTCACAATTCTCCAATATATCTTATTGATTTATTGGGTGATGATCCAATGCCAAATTATATCAAAAGAGCTTACAATAGGGCTCAAGAATTGAGTGATGAAGGTTATTTTGTAGCAATTCAAATTAGTAATGAAGGTAATATTTCATTAATTTTATTTAAAAAAGTTTATGAATATACAAAAGTTTCATTACCTAAAGGAAAATATGGTGTAAAATATAGTAAGAAGTCTAGTTATGCATTAATAGGTAATGAAAATCTAAGAAGAAGATGGTATGATAAGGTTGTTGATTTTGCAAATGGTGTTGATGATTATACAAGAAAGATGAAAGGAAATTCCAAATTTCGTTTTGGTATTATTTTGAAAAACGCACCTGGCTCAAATGATGATGTTGCTAAATTGGCGAATGACGGTTCATACTTGGAGTATGAATGGGATGATTTTTCTTGGATGAGTAAAATAAAAAATAAACCATTAAATCCTATACCCAAGCTTGATGACCAAAAATTAAAAGATTTAGCTAAAAAAATTATTGACAATGACAAATATTATAACACTAAAAATCCTGGTGAAGTTAAAGACCCTGGAAAAGTAAGAGGTGTAATTAGATTAAACAAAATGGGAACAAAATATAAAGATACACTTTTTAATAATAAAGATGATTTTAATAACTATAATAAAAATAATGTAAATAGACCAATTTATGAAGTTGTTGGACCTAATAAATAATTAAAATGTTAAATAAAATATATTTTATACTACCTTTTATTTATTTTTCATGTTCTCATGATATAAATAATAAAAAAAATTTAATGGATAAGTATGACACTTTAATTGTGAATAATAAAATTTCATTGATAAAAATATATGATAAAAATCATAAACTAAAAAGGGAATTAGAATTTGACTCAAATTTAATACTTAAAGAAAAAATTGATTATTTGAACAATAAGTTAGTAGTAACTCAATATGAAACACTTAAGAAGACTGTTTATGAAATTATAAAACCTAATTTTGAAATTTTTTTAGATTCTTCATTAGTGTTAAATAACAAAATTATTATACATTCTTTCAAGGATACTTTGTTTGATGAAAGTTCTTATATGATTACAAATATTAAAAAAACAAGTTCTAATAATGAATATAAACTTAACTCAATTATTAAATCAAATGAAATAAATACAAAAAAAGAAATTCTTTATGAATTTAGGGTATTTATAATAAATGACAACGATTATTTTCGAATAATTGAAAAACACTTTATTAATGATATAAATGAAATTAATTTAGGCACTTTACC
>CAYVDH010000079.1:0-15428 GCA_964450355.1 uncultured Flavobacteriaceae bacterium | reverse complement strand
AAGTTCTTTCTTTAGTTATTTTTATTCGGAAAATACTGATGAAGCATTCAGAAAATTGATACTGAAATTGCCAATTTTTATTGCTCCGCTCCTTTTTATGTCTTTGATAAAAATGTCTAATCATACTAAAAAAATAGGCATTTTGATATTAGCTTATGCAGCTTATTTGCCTGCTGTCATTAGCGTTTATAATTATTTAAGCAACAAAACTCTGTTTGATCAATTGATTTTAGAATCAAAACCATTGCCTATTGAATTTGGTTATGGAATTTACCACATACAATTTTCAATTTTTATAGCATTATCCATTCTTTTTACCTTCTATCAATTAATAGAATTGTACCAATCTAAAAAAATCAATTTGTATTTTTATTGTTTATTGATTTTAGGCGTTTGTAATTTTATTTTCATTCACATATTAAGCGCCCGTACAGGACTTTTGGCATTGTATGTTGGGCTTATAGCTATGATAGGATTACAATTTAAATTGTTGAACTTAAAACAAAAAATCACCACCTTGTTTTTCATGGTATTAATTCCCATTTGCCTCTATTTTTTATCCTCATCAGTACAAAACAGGGTACAGAATTCAATAACCGATTTTAAAGTTGTATGGAAAGGCGCCAATGCCAATGAATACTCGTTTGCAATGAGAGTACAAGCTTGGAAAAACAGTCTATTAACCATACAAAAGCACCCCGTATTAGGTGTTGGAATTGGAGATGCTGAAAAGGTATTGTACAATGAATTTGCCACTAACAATCCCAGCATTGAGCCTAAAAACAGACGCAATCCTCATTTTCAATTTTTGGAATCCTCAGTTCAAAGCGGTTTAATCAATGGGTTTTTGTTTTTATCCATTGTTGTGTTTTCATTCATTCAAGGATATAGAAAATCAAACACCTTGTTGCTTTCGGTTGTCATTTCGCTGTTTATTTCTTCTTGTTTCGAAAGCATACTCGAAAGACAAACTTCTCTCATTTCTTTTGTATTTTTTATAGGATTGGCTCTGAAAAAGAAATAATTACTTCATTATCTTCTTTCTGTCCAGTGCTGCTTGATATCTTTTGGCATTCAACAAATGATCAGAATAGGATTCGGCAAAATTGTGATACCCACTGAAATCTTCTTTGGCACACATGTACAAGTCGTTGTGAGTGTATGGATTTAAAACTGCCTCTATCGCTTGCTTGCTTGGAATGCAAATGGGCCCAGGGGGCAATCCTTTGTTTTTATATGTATTGTATGGCGATTCTGTTTGCAAATGCTCGTTTAATACCCTTCTTATTTCTTTTTCTCTGTTTGCAAAAATAACTGTAGGATCGGCTTGTAAAGCCATGTTCAACTTCAATCTATTCAAATACAATTGGGCTACCTTGGGCATTTCATCGTTTTTACTTGTTTCCTTGCAAACAATACTCGCTAATACAGATACTTGAATTGGACTTAATCCGATGTTTTTTGCTTTATTAATTCTTTCTTGATTCCAAAATAAATCGTATTCTTTTTTTAATTTAATTAACAATTCATCTGGCTGAGTGTGCCAATACATGTTATAAGTATCGGGCAAGGGAAGTGCATACACTGTTTCTAAATTAAAACCTAGAGAATCCAACAGATTGATATCATTTAACGCAAATAAAAAATCGTCTTTATCTGGCTCCAATGCTACACCACAGTTATTTGCAAACTTATCTAAATCCGTAATTCCTTTGACAACAAAATTGACTGTTTGTGCCTTACCAGACCTAAGTTCTCTTATCAATTCAATGATTGTCATGTCGGGTTTCAAAGTAAATCTACCATTCTTAATCCACCTTTCTAGATTCATTTTTCGAGACACTAATTCAAATAAATAGGGATATTTTAGTCCCATTTCTTTATTTAATCTGCTGCTCAATGTGTTAATGTTGTCTTGTTTGTGAACTTTAAAATAAGTCTCTGATTGAATGTTTAGGGCTTTAGATTTAAATAAATACAAGGCAGCTGCTCCCATTAGAAAAAGAACAAGGAGTAAGAATAAACCAATTTTTTTTAACATGTATAATGGTGAAATTTTTTAGAATTTTATGAATTTGAATACAAATATGGTATTTTTATTTCAATTGAATAAACATCTACCTCTTAAAAAAAACAAAATTCAACAAATGGATATAAATTCTGTCTTCATTATTGGCAATTAATCATTAAATTTGCCATTCATTAATGAACAAATCTGTAGCATTTTATACCTTGGGTTGTAAATTGAATTTCTCAGAAACTAGTACCATTGCTAGGCAAATGAGAGAACATGGATTCATTCAAAAAGAATTTAATGAAGCAGCTGACATCTATGTAATTAACACTTGCAGCGTTACTGACCATGCTGACAGAAAATGCAAAAAAGTAGTGAAAGAGGCTTTGTCTTTTAATCCCCAAGCTTTTGTTATCATCATAGGATGTTATGCTCAATTAAAACCCAAAGAAATAGCACAAATACCAGGAGTGGACATGGTATTAGGGGCTTCCGAAAAATTTGAATTGGTAAATTATTTAATCCATTTAAAAGATAAACAAAAAGAACCTGTTGTATTCAATTCTCCAATCAAAGAATTAAACACCTTTATTCCGGGTTTTTCTATGGGAGATAGAACACGAACTTTTTTTAAAGTTCAGGACGGCTGCGATTATTTCTGTTCATTTTGCACCATACCGCTTGCTAGAGGAAAAAGCAGAAGTAATACCGTAGAAGAAACCATCAAAGTTATAAACTCCATTGCAGATACTGGCATTAAAGAAGTCGTTCTTACAGGGGTTAATTTAGGTGACTTTGGGGTACAAAACAACGAAACTTTTTTTGACTTAATGGTAAAATTAGAAGAAGTAAAAGGAATTGATAGGTACCGAATTTCTTCCATTGAACCTAATTTATTAAGTCCAGAAATCATCGATTGGGTAGCTCATTCTAAAAAATTCATGCCTCATTTTCACATTCCCTTACAAAGTGGCTCGGATGAAATGCTTAAAAGCATGAGAAGAAAATACAACACAAAACTATACCATTCCCGAATTGAATACATAAAAACTAAAATACCACATTGCTGCATTGGTGTAGATGTGATAGTAGGTTACCCCGGTGAATCTGATGACTTATTTTTGCAAACTTATGAGTTCCTCAACCAATTGGATGTTTCCTATTTACACGTTTTTCCATACTCAGAGAGAAGCAATACTACTGCCGCTAAATTAAAACCAAAGGTGCATCAATTCATTAGGAATGAAAGAACCGAACAACTAAGAATTCTTAGCGAAAAGAAAAAAAGAGCATTTTACAATCAATTCATTGATAGCAAACACTATGTTTTATTTGAAAACGAAGAAAAAGGGAATAAAATGTATGGCTTTACTGAAAATTACATCAAAGTAGAAGCCGATTATGACCCATTGTACATCAATGAACTGGTAGAGGTAGATATAAAAGAAATCAACAACAATGGGCATGCAAATGCTCAAATTAATTACTCAATAACAACACACACACATGTATCCTAATTTTTATTTCATTTTTAAAGAATGGTTTGGCTTGGAATTACCAGGTTTAAAACTCATCAATAGTTTTGGCTTTTTTGTAGCTTTATCTTTTATAGCTGCCAACTTGGCTATGAGTTCCGAATTAAAAAGGAAATTTAAACTAGGTTTATTAGGAGTTGGAAAAGAAGTAAAAACATTCAAAGGTGCAGCCTTTCCTAAAGGGGATTACATCAGCTCTTTGATTACTGGTTTTATTATAGGGTTCAAATTTGTTCCTATGTTGTTTGATTTTTCAAAGGTGGAAGCCAATCCTCAAGATTATTTGCTTTCACTTCAAGGAAGTTTGATATGGGGGCTATTAGTAGCAGCTTTATTTTACGGATTTACCTATTGGCAAGATAAAAAACAAAGGTTAGATACTCCTATAGAGTCAATAAATATAGTTGACCATTCAGCATTTATGGGAGAACTTACCATGGCAGCATTCATTGGAGGTTTATTAGGTGCTAAATTTTTCCATATATTAGAAAATTGGAGTGATTTTATGAAAAATCCTATGGATGCAATCATGTCATTTAGTGGCCTTACTTTTTATGGTGGACTGATAGTAGGTGGTATCGCAGTGTTATGGGTGGCAAAAAAGAAAGGGATACCTTTTTTACACATGTTAGATGTTGGCGGTCCAGCTATGATGTTGGCTTATGGTACTGGAAGAATTGGATGTCACGTTAGTGGAGATGGAGACTGGGGAATTGTCAATACATTACCCAAACCCAATTGGATGAGTGCTTTGCCTGATTGGATGTGGAGTTACAATTACCCTAATAATGTAAATAAAGTATGTAACCCTTATGTTGAAGGTGATCCATTGTTTACCAGCAATATGTTTTGTGATTTCAATCAAACGCCCTATTTAGTTGCCAATGTTTTTCCTACACCATTGTATGAAGCTATAGTTTGTATTTCTTTATTTTTCATTCTTTGGATTTTAAGAAAAAAATTAAAGTTTGCTGGATTATTATTTGGAATTTATTTAATGATGAATGGATTAGAAAGGTTTTTAATTGAAAAAATCAGAGTGAATACCATCATGGATTTTATAGGCATGAAAGTAACTCAAGCTGAAATCATCTCTACTTCCCTGTTTTTGCTTGGTTTAATTTTAGTTATTTACAGCATTAAGAAAAAAGTTCCAGCATTTAATTCTCAAAATATTGGCACAACTGTTGAATAGATATAATCATGAAACACTTATTTATTTTTGGATTTTTATTGACTTTTAATTTCGTAACAGAAGCTCAAAACAATAAAGACACCACGAAAAAATTCAATTCAAATGGAAATGTTGTGATAGGTTCTGATATCTACGAGGGCGATACAATTGCAGTGTACTTACTTAAACGCTTTACTCCAAAAGAAAGCATAAGCGCAGCTGAAAAAAGAGAAAACGACTCATTAGTGAGAAGTGTGAGAAAAGTATTGCCTTATGCTAAATTAGCGGCTTTTAGACTGCAAATGATGGAAGACAACTTAAAATTAATCATTTCAGAAAAAGCCAAAAAGAGGTACATTAAAGAATGTGAAAAATCCATAAAAAAACAATTCATGGATGACTTAAAAAATCTTTATGATTATCAAGGACGAATGTTGTTAAAATTAATACATCGTGAAACTGGAAAATCAAGTTGGGAAATCATGAAAAATTACACGGGTTCTTTTGAAACTTTTTTCTGGCAAGCGATTGCAAAAACATACAATGCCAGCATGAAAGAGACATACGACCCCATTGTTGATTACAAGATTGAACAAATCATTAAATCCATAGAAGCCGAAAATGCACCCCAAAATTAACATATTAGCCTTTGCTGCACACCCTGATGATGTGGAAATATCTGCATCGGGAACCATGATTAAACATCAAAAAAATGGGTTAACTACTGGGATTATTGACCTTACTAGAGGCGAGCTTGGTACCAGAGGAAATGCAGAAATAAGACTGAAAGAATCTTCCATTTCCAGCTCAATTTTAAAATTAACCATAAGAGAAAATTTGGGATTGGAAGATGGCTACTTTGAAAACAATTCGAACAATTTAAATTCCGTAATTAAATGCATTCGTAAATACCAACCCGATATTGTGTTGATAAATGCTTATGACGATCGCCATCCTGACCATGCTAAAGGGCATCAACTAGTAAAACAAGCTTGTTTTTTATCGGGTTTACCAAAAATCGAATTATTAGATGAAATGAATCAAAAATTAGAAGCTTGGAGACCTAACAGCATTTATTCATACATACAAGACTATTACATAAAACCAGATATTGTCATTGATGTTAGCGAGCATTGGGAAGAGAGAATGAAGGCATTATTAGCTTATCAATCTCAATTTTATAATCCTAATTCTGATGAACCAGAAACACCTATTTCTTCTAAAGAGTTTTTAAATCATATTGAAGGTAGAGCTTCACAATTAGGAAGGTATATCGGTGCTAATTACGGTGAGGGATTCAATGTCCTAAGACCAATAGGTACTCATTTATTTACTACTTTGTATTAATAAGTTCATAGTGTAAATCCATGACTTGTTCAATGAGCGAAGTAGAACCATCATTAAATATAACATAATCTGCTAACATGAGTTTTTCTTCTTCAGGCATTTGATTGCTTATTTTCTTTAACACTTCTTGCTCCGAAGAATCATCCCTTTTCATCGTTCTCTCAATTCTCAATTGAAGTGGTGAATACACCAAAACTATTTTATCTACTGTATTTTTGCTTTCAGTTTCAAGCATAATTGCAGCTTCTTTGATGATGTATTTTTCTTTTTGATGTTGAATGCAAAACTCTTTCCAATCATTGAAAACAACAGGATGTATGATGTCATTTAAGAGTTTCAGCTTGTTTTTATCTGAAAACACAATATCGCTGATGTGTTTACGATTATACTCCCCATGAATGTAACTTAATTCGCCAAAATGCTGAATGATTTTTGATTTTAAACCAATATTAGTATTGACAATGGTTTTAGCTCTATCATCAGCATTGTATATAGGAGTTCCTAACTGTTTGAAAATAGAACAAACCAGCGATTTGCCACTACCTATTCCTCCAGTAATTCCTAATTTTAACAAATAACCTAATTAAGCTGTTTTTGCAGGTTCAGCAGCATCCACTTTATTTGCTGCAATGCTGTAATCAGCAGAAACTGCAGATTTTTCTATTTTCAATCTGGTACCTTCAGAATCAATTACTAATGTGGTATTTTCTATGCTAATAACTTTACCATGTATTCCTCCAGTAGTGATTATTTTATCACCTTTTTTTAAGCCTTCAATGAATAATTTTTGGGCTTTCACTTTCTTTTGTTGAGGGCGAATCATGAAAAAATACATCACGATGACCATGAGGCCCATCATGACTAGAAAGTTACCAGTTCCACCACCTGCAGGAGGAGGATTTAGAATCAAATTTAAATTTATCATTATATATTATTGTTGTTTATTTACTGTAAATACGTTGGCTTCAAATTTCAATACCACTTGTTTTTCTTTTACATTTGAAATGACAGTGACATTTTTATTGTTTTTCCCTGATTTCCCTGAGCTATTGAATTGAACTTTGATTTCTCCTTCGTCTCCAGGTTTAATTGGTTGGCGTGGAAAACTAGGAACTGTACAACCACAAGAAACATCGCATCTATCTATTAACAAATCGGCTTTCCCTGTGTTTTTAAATTTAAACGTTGTTTCAACAGAAGCACCTTCCATGACATCGCCAAAATTATGATCCATTTTTTCAAATGTCATTACTGGATACTCACTTGGCTCAGCATTTGGATTATCTGCAGTAGATGGATTGTTAATCATATCTACAGGAGTGCCATTGGTTTTAGATTGGTTATTGCAAGCAAACACCAATAATGTAGTTAAAATAAAAATACCCGTTTTCATGCTTACAAAATTAAGGACTTGTATCAATTTAACAAACCTCTTCCCTCTTTTTTAATTTCGTTGGAATCCAATAATTTTTGTTTCACCTTATCTAAAACACCATTTATAAACAAATGACTTTTAGGAGTGCTGTATGCTTTTGCTATATCTAAGTACTCATTGATAGTCACTTTTAATGGTATGGTTTCAAAATACAAAAACTCTACTACAGCCATTCTCAATAAAATCATGTCTGTAACAGTCAATCTATCTTGATCCCAATTAGGTGAAGTTTGGGTGATCAATAAGTTGATTTTTTCTTTGTTAATTTCCGATTTTTCAAACAACAATTTACCAAATTGAAAATCTTCAACTTGCTTATTAGTAATCAATTCGAGTTTCAATTTGTTTTTTTCATAAAATCCATCAATGGTTCTTACAATGGCTTTAAGTATATCTGCACTATCGTCTTGCCAAAAGAAATAATCTTCTTCCATAGCCGAATCGAACATCTCAAATTCATTGAATAAGAATTCATAAAAATTAGTTAAAAATTCCTTTTGCTGCTCAGAGTTTGGCTCATCAAATACCAGATAATCAATACAGAAATCGTACTGCATCATGTCGGTGTACAAACGATTAAACAACTCTCCGTGAGCTTGCCAATTGAGTTTTTTATTTGTTATTAAATCTTTCAACTGACTGGATTGCTTTACAGCTTTGAAAAACTCATTGTTTTCAAAAATCCTTGTTTGTCTAATGATTTTTTTATTGGGAAAATATTTTTCGGTTTCTAATTCTCTTTCACTTTCTAAATACACATCAAAGTCAATTAATAAATTCAAACAATAAAAATAAAACTGATACACATTTTTAAAAATGGAATCAAAAGATTGAACAAATTGATTGGTTTGTTTAGAATCTTGCTGATTAGAAGCGTATAGTTGTTGAAGAACTTTAATTCGGATATTCCTACGTGATAACATGGATGAACTTTAGAAAGAAAGGTGCAAAGGTAGGATTAATATTTAGAATTTAGAAAAATAATTCTATTGAATAGCCATTATCTTGGCACATAATGATATTCAGCTATGATTTCTGACTTCGTTTTTTCTATTGTTTTCAAGGTCATTTTGATGTCTTTATAGGGCCTATCGTAATAATTTACCTTTTGTTGCTCAATGCTGTCTAACACATTCATTCCTTTCATGACGTAACCAAAAACAGTGTATTGTCCGTCTAAAAAATGAGTTTGTTCTTTGCTACTGCAAATGTAAAACTGACTACCGCTGGATGCTTTTTTGGGATTCACTTGGTCGCCCATTCTCGCTGCTGCAATCATGCCTCTATCGTGTTTAAACGAATCCACAAATTCGGCAGGGATGGTATAACCAGGACCACCTTGCCCATCGTTGTTTGGATTATTGTCTTTGCTATTGGGGTCACCTCCTTGAATCATGAATCCGGGAATTACTCTGTGAAAGGTAGTAGAGTCATAAAATTTACTTTCAGTTAATTTAATAAAATTAGCGCGATGTAAGGGTGTTGCTTTAAATAACCAAATATACATGCTTCCAAATTGTGTTGTAATTTCTATGATTTTCTCTTTATTTTCTTTGGTAACTTTACCTGTTTTTTTTACAGGTTTAGACTTTGGTTTTGTTTGAAAGACAAACCCCATAGAAACAATCAACAAGATTGAAATGATTATCTTTATTTTCATCAGTATTTTGGTGTATAATTATATTCTGTTTTTATCTCTTCTGTCGTTTTTAGAATGATTTTCATTTGCATTTTAATGTCTGTTAATGGCCTGTCGTTAGCATCTTTTTTTTGTCTTACAATGGCATCTGCTACTTCCATGCCTTTCATGACATAACCATATACGGTATATAAGTTATTTAAATGAGCTGTGCCAGATTTGCTCAAACAAATGTAAAATTGACTCCCACTAGATTCTCTTTCGGGATTTAAATTATCCCCCAATCTTGCAGCTGCTAAACATCCCCTATCGTGCTTTATACTGTCTCTTATTTCATTTGGTATTGTGTATCCAGGACCCCCACTACCATCGTTGAGTGAATCATTGTCCTTGGAATTTGGGTCACCTCCTTGTATCATAAAGTTAAGAATGTTTCTATGAAATGTTGTTCCATCATAAAACCCTTCTTTAGCTAGTTTAATAATGTTAGTTCTGTGCAATGGAGTTGCTTTATATAAATAAATGTACATGTTCCCAAACGATGTACTCAATTCAATGATGGTATCTTTTGCCACTGTTGGCTCTTGATTTTTGGTTTCAACTTTGTCTTTTTTACAACCGTATAAAAAAACTGCCAATACAATTAAAAAAATTGTTTTTAAACATTTCATGAAACGAAAATAAAACATATTGATTATTATTTCAATAAAACTTCAAACTTTTATCTTAATTTGCACATTCATTTTGAAAATTTTAATTCTAAGATTTAGTTCCATTGGCGATATAGTTCTTACAACTCCAGTGATAAGGGTTTTGAAAACTCAATTAAAAGAAGTATCCATCCATTTTGCAACTAAAAAACAATTTTCAAGCATTTTAGAAACAAATCCTTACATAGATAAATTACATGTTTTAGACCAAAATGAAAGTGATTTTATCCATCAATTAAAATCCGAAAAATTTGATTTAATCATAGATTTACACCACAATTTGAGAACATTCAGAATTTGGCTTAATTTATTAACCAAACGAGTAGCCTTTGATAAAATTAATTTTGAGAAATGGTTGTTTACAACGTTTAAAATCAATTTACTCCCTTATTTACATGTTGTAGATAGGTATATGGAAACTGTTTTAAAATTGGGGGTAAGCAACGATGATAAAGGTTTAGATTTTTTCATTAAAACAGATACTAATATTGACCGTTTTAATCTTCCTGAAAATTACATTGTTTACGCCATTGGTGGGCAACATGAAACAAAAAAACTACCCGAAAATAAACAAATAGAATTGATTTCGAATTTGAAAGAAAAAAAATTAGTATTGATTGGAGGGAAAGAAGACATTAAACAATCAGAATTATTAAAGAATAAATTCCCAAACATCATTAATTTATGTGGAATATGCAGCATTCATGAGAGTGCTTTAGTAATGCAACAATCTGAACATTTAATTACTCACGATACAGGAATGATGCACATAGGTGCTGCTTTGAATGTACCAATGTCTGTAATTTGGGGTAATACTACTCCTAAATTTGGCATGTACCCATATTACCCAAATACAAAAGACCCTTTTAAAAACAATTTTGAAGTAAATAACTTAAAATGCCGACCATGTTCTAAACTTGGACATAAAAGCTGTCCTAAATCTCATTTCAAATGCATGCAAGAACAAAATTTTTCGGGTATATTATCTCAAATTAATACTTCCAAGCTGTAGTTTCAATGAGTTTCATGACATCTTGCTTAAGAAATTCATAGACAGGAGCTATGCTATCATTTGTTGTTTTAGAATTAAAATAAAGAGCACCTCTGATAAAATGTTGTTTGCTATCACTTAAATAAAAATTGAGATTAGTAGCTGTATTTCCTTTCAAGTTGTATATAATGCCTGAGGTTTGATTCACTTGATTAAAAATTTCAATTTCTTCAATTTCATCTGCTTTTATGGTGTGTTTGTATGCTAATTTTTTGGTGTCGTCATACAAAGAATCAAATTCATTTTTTGAATTAAATTTTTTATAACTTAAGTGAAGAGTGGCATTAAAAGGAAGATAATTGATGTTGTACCAAAAAGGTTGCCATCCATTTTCTTCATTTTTTTTATCTACAATAGTTGAATATACTGGCACCATAAATTTAAAAGGGGCATTGGTGTCAAACCATTGGTATTTTTTTTCGGGATAATATACACGTGGATAAGCATGTGGTTTAGGATTAAAGGTTTGATTATTGCAAGCAATTAGAAAAACACCACACAGCAACAAGATTATCCTCATAATATTTCTATTTTAACTCTTTTTATTCTTCTATTATCAACCGATTCTACTGTAAAACGATAATTTTTGTAATTTATTATTTCGTTTCTAAAAGGCAGTTTACCATTGATTTCAAGAAGCATACCAGCTATTGTCTCTGATTCGCCTTTAATATCTTCAAAGAAATCTGAGTCAGTATGACTTATTTTACAAAAGTCATTAATTAGCATTTTACCTTCTACAATGTATTTTTTATCATCTATGATGCTGTAATTTATTTGTTCTTCGTCAAATTCATCATTTATTTCTCCAAATATCTCTTCTAAAATATCCTCCATGGTCACTATTCCAAGTTTGCCACCATATTCATCTACTACAATTGCCATGTGCATTCGTTGTTCTTGGAATTCTGATAACAACAAATCAATTCTTTTGTTATCTGGAACAAAAAAAGCTGGTTTTAACAATTTATTCCAATTGAAATTTTCGCTTTCGTGAATGTAAGGAAGTACTTCTTTGATGTAAATAATGCCAGTAATGTGATCAAAATTTTCTTCATAAACAGGGAATCGACTATAACCTAAATCATTTATTTTAGTTATCATTTCATTAAAAGACATTGAATTATCAAGAGCTGCGACATCAATTCTACTCTTCATAATTTGCCTTACTGTTTTATTACCAAAATTAACTATGCCTTTTAATATTTCTTTTTCTTCTTGTCTGGTGTTGGTATCCGAAGTAATGTCAATTGCATGGCTTAATTCATCAGCAGAAACATTGTGTTCGTGAACTTTCACTCGTTTATCAATAAAACTTGTAAAAGTAACCATGGGGTAAACTAAAAAACTAAACAATTTGGACAAAAACACCAATGGTAAAGCCATCATTTTAGCTATTGGCATTCCTTTTTTGGTAGCATATACTTTAGGAACCACTTCGCCAAAAAGCAGTAAAATCAAAGTTACTATCACCACTTTAACTAAAAAATCTTGAATGGTATTTGGTGTTAAATTGAACACATTCTCTATGAATAACGAACTAATAATAATGAAAGTAACATTGACAAAATTATTTGCTATGAGAATTGTTGCGAGTAGTTTTTTTGGTTGACTTAACAACTTAATAATCGCTTTGTTGGAGCTTGTTTCATTGCTTTCTATTGTTTCTAAGTCCTTTTGACTTAAGGAAAAAAGGGCGTTTTCAGAAGCAGAAAAAAGAGCAGAACATGAAATTAAAAACACCATTAATAACACGGTAGAAACTAAATAAAATAAACTCAGTTCAGAAAAAGCTGGATTTAAAATTGAAGCAAAAATTAAATTTGTGGGGTAAGGATCGTCTAATATCATCAAAATTATAACTAATTAAAATGGAGAATCTGAGGGTTCAAAATCTGAATTTAAATCAATGTGGCTATTTTTATCTTCGTGATGAGAATCATTTGAATTGTTATTAGGTGAATTGATCACTTGAAATTGAAGTGCTCTGATTCTAATGCTAGTTCTTTTGTTTCCATCTTTGTCAACCCAATTGTCATTTTTAATTTTACCTTCAATAAATACAGTTCGTCCCTTTTTAAGAACTTTTTCTGCATTTTTAGCAAGAGCATCCCACATTTCAATGTTATGCCAATCAGTTTGTTCAACTTTATTGCCACTTTTGTCAATGTAAACTTCATTGGTAGCCATAGTAAAATTAGCAACAGCCCTGTTGTTGTCTAAGTACTTTACTTCAGGATCTTTTCCTAATCTACCCAATAAAAAAACCTTGTTTACCATTTCAATTCACGCTAAATATCGGACAAAGATAATAAATAATTTTCTATTAATTTATGAACTGGCAAATCATTTGATTTTAAAATTGAAACTTTTTCCCAATGAATTGATTTTTTTTCACACAATTTGTTGAGTTTAACATGCCAAAAACTGGCATAAATAATTTTATGAGATAGCAAGTGTTTGACAGTGTATTTTTTATCAAACTCAGTTGCAACTATGCCTTTAAAATGAGTCGAAAACAATTCGGCAATTTTTGAATCTTCAATAAATTGTTTGGATTCAATATTAGGAAATTCGTACAAATTTGCCCAAATTCCATTTTCAGGTCTTTGAACAAAATGAACATGATTTTGAAACGGTATATAAAAATAATGAATATACAAAGTTTCAGGTTTGGATTTTGACAATTTAATTGGGTAATTTTTCCATTTGTCATTGGAACTGCTACCACATTCCAGATTTAGAGGACAATCATCACATTTAGGATTTTCAGGTTTACAAACAGTAGCACCTAATTCCATGATGGCATTATTAAAAGTTTTAGGTTCAGCAAATTGTATCCACTCCTTTAATATGTTTAAAAATTCAGTTTGAGCTTTATTAGAATTTATAGGTGTATTGATTTTATAAAAGCGAGAAATGACACGATAAACATTGCCATCGAGCACTGGAAAGGGCAAATTATAAGAAAATGAGAGAATTGCAGAGGCAGTATAATTTCCAATGCCTTTAAGTTCAATCAGTTGTTCATAACTTTTGGGAAACTTTCCATTGTGTTTTTCAGAAATTATTTTTGCTGTTTTGTGCAAGTTTCTTGCCCTAGAATAGTATCCTAAACCCTGCCATAATTTCAAGATATTTTGTTCGGAGTCATTAGCTAAATCAATTATTGATGGGTAATTTTCGATAAATGAGTTATAATACTTTTCACCTTGGGCAATTTGAGTTTGTTGTAATATGATTTCAGATAACCAAATTTTATAAGGATCAGAAATTTCTCTCCAAGGTAAAAATCTTTTGTTATATTTGTACCATAAAACAAGATTTAAAACAATTTGATTCATTGATTGTTAACTAAAAACATTACACTAATACAAACAACAAAAATATGACAAAAGCAGAAATTGTAAACGAAATCGCTGAAAAAACAGGCGTAGACAAGTTAATCATTTCAGAAACAGTAGAATCGTTTTTTAAGGTGATTAAGAACAACATGTCTAAAGGAGAAAACATCTATTTTAGAGGTTTTGGTAGTTTTATTTTGAAAAAAAGAGCTAGAAAAACAGCTCGTAACATTTCAAAGAACACCGCTTTGATTATTGATGAACATTACATTCCAAAATTCAAACCGGCAAAAATCTTTATTGAAAAAGTAAAGAAAAACATTCCATCGGATTTTGTTCCTAAAAAAGAATTAAAAGACATTTAATTTTTTAATGGGTTTCAACAAAATTGTCATCGCATCGATATCATTATTTACTCTAGCTCTTTTCGGACTGACATACATCAGTTGGAACAAAAAGTCTAAAACAATAGATTTTGCGTCCATTGAAAACAAGCGCAAAGGGGAAAGTATTTCTGGTATTCAGGAACAATACGACAATTTTGTAAAAAACTTAGGCAATTCCACCACAATAGTTAAACCTGCTGTTTTGACCAGCAACGATACTTTGCATTTGTCTATGAGCATTGAATTACTAGACTCAATGAGACAATATGGATATGCTGCTTATCTTTCAGAAAGATTAGCAACTATCAATAAATCATGGTATCGCCACAGTCAAAGCAGCAGATACTATTTAATGGAAAATTACAGCAACAACAACCCTACCAACAGCTTGATGTATTATCAAAGAGCTAAAGTAAATTTAGAAAAATCTTTAGAATTAAACCCTAATAACAATTCAGCTAAAATTGATTTAGCCATTTGTGTAAAAACTATTAATGATGTATTACCTCCTTCTGATCCATTGGCATTTATGCAACCTGCTAAGCTATTGTTAGATGTGGTAAAAAACGATTCAAACAACGCAGATGCCCAATATTACCTAGGTAGATTGGCTGTTGAATCAAATCAATATGAAAAAGCTATTGTAAGATTAAAAAAAGTTGTATCTTTGCAACCCCAAAACAAGGAAATATATTCGGAAATTGCTGAAATATACCAACTTATGGGAAATGATAAAGAAGCAAAACAATGGCTAGAAAAAGCCAATAACAATTAAAATAAAATATTTATATGC
>CAYVDH010000078.1:0-15499 GCA_964450355.1 uncultured Flavobacteriaceae bacterium | reverse complement strand
TATTTTTATTTAAAAAAATATTTTTATATAATTTAGTACTGTCATTTAACATATATGGAATTCCTATACCAAAGCTATCAATTCTATTCCATATTTTATAAGAATAATCTAAACCTGTGTATATTTTTACTCTTTTAATTACTTCATTATTTCCTAATATTTTTCTTTTTTCAACATTAGATTGACCTAAATTATTAAAGTGTCCACTAGCATCGTGTGTAATTCCCCAATCCCTATCTTTATGATGATACATTCTATTAAATCTTAACATAAATGTATCTTTTGTTAATTCAATTTCAATTGGTATTTTATGAGCATTCTTAATATCAAATGAATATTCAAAAATAAAACCTGTATCACTATTACATTCAATTTTTGCTACAATAGCCCTTAAATTTAAAATATTAAGAGAATCAACTATTACTCTATTTTTTAAAGTTTTGATTTCAGTTGAATGATTAGAGTTGTTATTACAACTTATTATTGAAACAAAAAAGAGGAACACAAAATTTTTATTTACCATATTTTTTTAAAAAAAGTTTTTGTTTTATTTTTAGATTGTAACCATCGATTAATGTATAATGAATGTTCTGAAGGAGTTTTTATATTTGGATTTGAATTTAGAAACCAGCTTGCTAAACTTGGTACAGTTTGATTTTGATTAAATAATTTCCAATCAATATCATTAGCATCTCGATTTAAATTATTATATCCTCCTGTATGCCCTATAATGTATGGCATTTCTATATTGTTTATTTTATGATAATATGTTTCTCTATTTGTTATTGCATGATAAATTTCATGTGCTAAAACATATCCTATGATATAATTTTTATTTAAATCGTGTGTTTTTTATGTAACCCTCCCTTTTTTAGTACAGGATTCAAAGATAATATTTCTGATTTAATTCTTCAATAGTAAAGGTTTTTAAATTCAGGGACGAATATGAGACGAGGACTTGCAATGGATAGCCTGACAGCCGAACTAAAAAGTATAGAAATAATACCGCAACTTGAATAGAGGCTGGCACGCCCAAAAAGAAATAAAAAAAACCTTTGTTTTAGTTGATTTTAATCACTTCTCTTTTGTCTTTTTTGCGCATGGAATTTGGTACATTGGCTGTGATTTCATCACTCAATGTTTTTACTAGTTTTTTCTTTACAAAATTGCGGTGAGTAAACATGCTGATTTCTCGAACAGGTGCAGGAGATTTAAAATACCTCACCATGTCTATGTTATCGGGTCCGTAATCCAATATAGCCAACTCTGGCAAAATGGTGATGCCATCGTCTTGTTCAACAATTCGTTTTAAGGTCTCTACACTGCCTGTTTGGTACTCGAAACGCGCCTTGGTTGTGCCTTTCTTGCGCTCCCCACACAAATTTATAATTTGATTTCTCATGCAATGACCTTCGTTCAAAATCCAAATGTCTTCCAAATCCAAATCCTCTGGTTTTATGGTGGTTTTTTTAGCTAATTTGTTGTTGTGAGAAACATAAGCAACAAACTCTTCGTAATACAAGATGGATTCGTTTAAGTTCTTATCTTTGATAGGCGATGCCATGATGCCACAATCCAATAAATCGTTTTTTAATTGAAAAATGATTTGCTCTGTAGTCAGTTCATTGACAATGAGATTGACATCGGGGTATTTGTTTAAAAACTTAACTAAAAAACGAGGAATTAAATATGGAGCAACTGTTGGTATGACACCAAGTCTTAAAGTGCCTTTTATGACCCCTTTTTCATCTTGTATTAATTCGATGATTTTAGAGTGTTCCTTCAGCACTTCGCGCGCTTGTAATATGATTTCAGAACCTATATTGGTAGGAATGACAGGTTGTTTGCTTCTGTCAAATATTTTTACGCCCAATTCGTCTTCTAATTTTTGAATTTGCATGCTCAATGTTGGCTGTGTTACAAAACAACTTTCGGCAGCATTCACAAAATTGCGATGAGTATCTAAAGCGATGATGTATTCTAATTGTGTTATAGTCATAAGTAAAATTGATATTTAAGGCAAAAATAATTAATTTTACTGATATTTTAAATTTTTGGTCGAAAAAAAAGCGTCAAATTAATTGACGCTTTTGTGTTAAAATAAATTGTTTAGATAACGTCTAATACTACTAATAATGCAAAAATGACATAACCAATGATAGTTAGATGTAACAATAAATCTATCCAAAAATAGCTATTGATTTCACCTTGATGAAGATAAATGGCTAATAATGCAAGAAGAGGAAATAAACTCAAGATAACTAAAAGTACAGTGCTTGTATTGGATTCGTTAGTACTTTTTGGTGAATTAACAGAATTAACTTGTTTTTCTGTTTTTTCAATTGTTTTTTCAATTGTTTTTTCAAGTTTATTCTGTATTAATTTAGCTTTTAGTCCTGATTTAATCTGTTTTGGTTCAGTAATTTCTTCATTGTTTTTGTTGTTTTCGGGTTTGTTTGTGATTGAAGAAACCTGTTCAATACTTTCTGAATTTGTTGATGATGGTTTTACTTCATTTTGGGCAATGCCTGATTTAGGTTGGTTTTTTTGAGCTTTGTTAGCCTTGAACTCCATTGGTTTTTCGTCTTTGCTGCTAAATAAGTCAATGTTTAGTCCTCTGCTGTACCTTTTTTGGCTGATGGATAAACTTCCGCAAGAGCTCAATAGGCTGCTTAAAAATAATACTCCGATGATGATTTTGATTGATTTCATGATGTGATTAATTAAGGGTTTTTAAAAATTATTCAAAAGTAACTAAAATTTGGTTTTTGTCAACTGTATTTTTATCCTCCACATGCATGGTTTTGATGACACCATCAGTTGGCGACTTGATGACATTTTCCATTTTCATGGCTTCTAATATCAACAAGGCATCTCCTTTTTTTACGGCATCGCCTACTTTTACTTTAGTGCTTAGAACCAAGCCTGGCATGGGTGCTTTTAAACTGTTTATTTTTTTGTTAGCAGCCACATCCATTCCCAATGAATCCAATAACAAATCGAATTTGTCTTTGATTTGAATAGGGATTACTTTGCCTCTGTGTTTTATTATACATGTGTTGCTTTCTTTGTCTAATTGAACCACTTCAAAGTAATACGATTTGTTTTTGTATAATAAATGAAGTTTTTTTTGTTTTTCTATTTCAATGATGTTTAACTCATGCGATTCATTGTTGATTTTAACAGTGTTTTTTTCTATTTCTATTTGGTAGGTTTTGTCATTGATTTTACTTTGGTACATAAAATATTTTAATGTTGTATGATGATTTTGTATGTTTTGTTGTTGATTTTTAATGAATAAAATCCAGAGCTGAATTCTGATGTGTTGATTTGTATTTCCGCCTCGGTAGAATGGTGTTCATACATCAATTTCCCGTTGAGGTTATAGAGCTGTACAAGCTTGTTGTTTTCTTTGTCATAAAATACAATATTCAATGCTTGATTGCTAGGGTTAGGGAAAATCATTAGCTCGTTGTTTTGAACATGATTTACATTGGTAAAGTCGATGATTTCAAAATCATTGGTAACGTTGTTGTTGGTGTCTATTTGATCGCTGTTGGTGTAAAGTTTTAAATACGCTTTGTATTTGCCAAGCGATTGTGTTGCAGGATTGAATAATTTGGTCATTGTGCCTTGCCAAATAGTGTTGTTGCTTAATACTGGCACAGTTAGGCTGTCGTTGTACACTTCAGTTTCGGTGTTGTTTTGATTTTGTAGTTTTATTATAAGAACAGCCAATCCGTTTCCAAAATTCATTGGGCCATTGTTTTTGATGGATACTTGAGGTTGGAAAGAATTTGCATTGTTTTTAATTTTACTGTTGTTCAAAGGGTTCACTATTTGTTGAGCTTTTAAATCATACAAATACAAATATTGAAATTGTCTTTTGAACGTATCGTTGCTCTTGGTTTGATCAAAGGCATAGCTGGTGTATGCTAATAATTCCAGGGCGGTATTGCTGTTAAGCGCATTGAAAATAGGAAACCTTAAATCCATGGTTTTAAGTGAACCAAAACTGCTGTCTTTAAATTCATTGTACAACACAGAACCATTAGCCTTATTGATGATTTTCACTGTTGTTCTGAACGAGCCTTTTACACTGTCGCCAAAATTAGTGACTGTTACTTTAGGTAACACAGGATTGATGTTGATTAATAAACTATCGTTAAATTTAGGAATGATGACATTGCTTACACCCACATCGTAAGTGTTTTTGCCGTAATAAAACCCTCTGATGGTATCGTTCTTTTTGACAAAATCATTAGGTAATGCGGTGTAAATTAACACAGTTCTTCTGTTGGTATCATTTAAAATGAAAGTACTATCAAGCACAATTCTTTGAGTTTGCCCATTGTCTATTTGAACATTTTTAATGCTTAAATATTCGGTAACATTTCCTTTTTTTACCATGAATACCACTGGGAATGGTGTGACTTGTGCCACAAAACCGTTGTTGCGAATGTACACTTTAGGGGCTAATACTTTGCCAATATCAACAGGGGAATTCAATTCAGGAAATACCAAATTGGAACTGGATGATAGGGGCTGTACATCGTCTGGTAAATCAACGGAAAATCGTCCTTTCAATGTGTCATTTAATCTGTATTGGTCTGTTTCCAAATTGGTGTAAGCCATCATGGTGTAGTATCCTTTTTTGGATGTTGTAAAGTTTTTGAAGAAAATGGTATTTGGGTTTTGACGGAAACTGGTAGTTAAAGTTGAATCAAAATAAACAAGGGTATCTTTGTAAAATATTTTAAAGAAAACAGGGAAATCAAATGCTTGATTGAGTGTGCCAAAATTTTCTATTTCAACGCTTGGATTTTTAGCTACTACAGGGTATTTAATCACAGAATCCATGCCGGGATAATGTATTTGAGTTACAGCAACATCGTTACTTCTGATGATTTTAAACTGGCTAGACGAAGTGTCGTTTTTGCGTTTAATATCAACATTTAAATCGGTGGTAAATACGCATCTATAACTGCCTGTGACAGAACATGGGTAAGCATTAAAAAACACAATGCTGCTTTGAAGCGCATTTAAAGTTAAGGGTTTTGATTCAGTAAATACTACATTTTTAAAACTATCGTACATGGTTACTTTTACATTGAAAGGACCCTGCTTGTCTAATCCATAATTTTGAACAAAGCAAGTAGGGTATATGGTATCAACAAATTGTTCGTATTCAGTGCCATTGGATGGGTCGAAAATGGTGGCTGGTCCTACATCTTTATAGTTAGCCACTACCAATTTAGATTTCAATGTATCGTTGTCTTTTAACTCATCGCCATTTAATTTAGTGATGATGGTAACATCGTAATCACCAGGTAAGGTAGGCAAAAAAGTAGAGTCAAACTTGATTATTCTTTTTAGACCTGTGCTCAGTGTATCTGATTTTGAAGAATTAAAAACAGTTGAATTGAAACGTTTAATCTGCATGGTGGTATTGAATGCAGTGGTTTGACTTTGGCTTCCATAATTGAAAATGGTAGCTCGTGGAGCCATGGTTTTAACAGTATTTAAATTGATGGTGTCTCTAGGGAATTCATATTTAATTGGAGCTACGTCTTTGATTGTTTGAATTCTTGGTTCAATAGCAAATTTAAAAGGAGCATCGGGAGCAAAATCGGTCCATGAAGGATTACTCATATTCACATTGTAGAAAAATGTATTTTCACGAACAGGGTCTTCAAATTGAAATCCAAAGCCAACGTTTACTGTCCCAATTTGTCTAACACCAACATAATAATATCCACTTACTGATACAAAAGGCAGCACAGGGGTAATGTATGTAGCTGCCGAAGCAATGGTGTCTGATTCCCACAACAGAGTGTTAGGCAGTCCATTGGGGCCATCAGCAGCCCATATTCCTATTTTGCATTTGATGTTTAAAGTGGAAAAATTAACAGTGATTTGGTTGATGTTTTTTACTGAGTCGCAATAAAAGCGAGCAACAAAATCGCCTCTTTGATTATTGAAACCTATGCCACCATCCAAAGGGCGAGTGACATCGCGGTATGAATACACATATTTAGTAGCTTCTCTGAAAACTTTAAAACTGTTGTTGCTGTTGTTGTCATCATTAGGAATTCTGACAAACAAGGAATCTAAGCCAACATTGTAAGGGTAAATCAATGGGAGTTTAAATAACTTTTCTTCTTGTTTAGCCAAAGTTATATTCATGGAGTCGAGTATGTTGTTTGTCCCTTTGCTTTCCAAATACACTTTCAAATTGTTAAAATCTTTTTTACCTACATTTTGAATGAAGGCTTTTAAAGTATCAGGGTTACCAAGTGGGACAGGTAATTTCCCCATAGAATACACCATATTTACTATGCCATCTTTGTTGTTGCGTGGGAAATTAATTCTAATGGCAGGATGAACATAAGACGAGCTGTTGGTGGTGTCGGGAATGGTTCCAGAATTTACTCTAGCAAATTTGACTTGGTTGTTGGAGTAACCATTGGTTTCATAACTCCAAAAAATGGCAGCTTGTTGAGCTGAAGATTGAGTGTATTCTACTAATATTTCTAAATTTTCACCTAAGGTGGTATCAACAACATAGGGTTGATCAAAAACAAAACGTTTCCAACCATCGGTGCTTCCAATAGCAGAGGCTGGGTTATTGTCATACACTTTGGTCATGCCAGTAGCTCCAAGTCTGTTTACCCAATTGATATTGCCATTGCCATAGCTGGTGGAAATGGTGGTACGCATGTAAATTGTAAAATTGCATGTTCCAGACAAAGTTATTCCACCATTTCTAAAAAATTCTATGTCTGTAATGCTGTCGCCATGGTTGAGAGCACTCACTAAATTTTGAGGAAAAATATAAGCGTATCTTGAACCTGAGCCATTGGTGGTGCCTGTGTTCATGGGGCCAAATACATTAGTGCCAGTATTAGAACCTGTTCCAAGTTTAATGGATTGAGAATGGCTGATTTTAGAAGTTATCAGTATGATTATTAGTGAAATAAATCTAGTACGGTTTATTTTCATAGCCGTAAAGATATGATTTTTTAATATAAATTCAACAATATTATAGGGTTTTTGACAATTAAATGATGCATAAAAATAAGCAAAAAATCTAGCTTAAAAAAATATTCTTATATTTGCAATCTCAAAATACAAAAATACAAATGGACGCTGGTCCCATATTCATCATACTTATTACATTGCTGTTTTCAGCGTTTTTTTCTGGAATTGAAATAGCCTTTATTTCAGCTAATAAACTCCGCATAGAATTACACAACAAACAAGGTTTTTTTAATGCCAAAATTTTGTCGTGGTATTTAAAAGATCCTTCTAAATTTATTAGCACTACGTTGATAGGTAACAACATTGCATTGGTTATATATGGTATCTATTGCGGTGAACTATTGGATACTGTGTTTGCTTCTTACATTCAAAGCCAATTTTGGAAACTCGTTTTAATTACATCCATTTCTACCATCATCGTTTTGATTACAGCTGAATTCATTCCTAAGGTTTTGTTTCGTATCAATCCTGATTTTGTATTAAATTTATTCATCATCCCTTTTCATATTTGTTATTTTTTATTGTGGCCAATTGTTACTTTTATTCTTTGGATTTCTAAATCGCTAATAAAATTATTAACTGGCGAAAAATACGCCACAGTTCAACCTGTATTTACAAAAATAGATTTGGATCAATTCATATCACAAACAGGTCAGATTGAGTTGGACGAGGATGTCAATTTAAGCAGAGAAATGTTTAAAAATGCATTGGATTTTGGTTCGTTAAAAGTAAGAGATTGCATAGTTCCCCGCACAGAAATAGTAGCCATAGACGAAAGTGAAAACATAGAGGAATTGTTTAATTTATTCAAGGAAAGTAGGCATTCTAAAATTTTAGTTTATCGTGAAAATGTCGATAACATCATTGGATATGTTCACCAAGTAAGCATGTTTAAAAATCCTAAAACAATTTCCGATGCTACCATGCCCATTTTGATTACCAACGAAACACGATTGTTGAACGATCAATTGAAAGAAATGACTCAAAAAAGAAAGAGCATTGCCGTGGTAGTAGATGAATTTGGTGGTACAGCAGGTATCATTACTATAGAAGACATTATTGAAGAAATTTTTGGTGAAATAGATGATGAATACGACATCGAAGATTTAAAAGAAATTGTGGTGAATGACAACCATTTTATTTTTAGTGGGAGGTTGTCTATTTATGATTTAAACGAAAGGTACGAATTAGGCATTCCAGAAGGAGATTATGAAACCTTAGGTGGTTATGTCATTAGCATTTGCGAAAGTATTCCCTCAGAGAATGAAGTGATAGTGACGGAAGAGTTTGAATTCATTGTAAAAAGTGTGAAGCAAGCCAGAATTGAAGAAGTAGAACTGAAAAAGTTCAAAAAAAATTAAAAAAATAATTTCTTTTCTTACCTTTGATAGATACTATATCTTTCAAAATGAAAAAATCTGTACTCTTTATTTTTAGTTTATTTTTAGTTTTTAATGCTTATTCCCAATTGATGATCAATGAAATTCAGGGAGCCAATCCGGGTACTCTCATCAAAGATGGCGATGGCGATAAATCTGATTGGATAGAACTTTATAACAACTCAAATGCCTCCATAGATTTAAGTATTTATTATGTAAGCGATGACAATACCGAGTCGCAAAAATGGCAGTTCCCTGCTGGTACAAGTTTGGGAGCTTATCAACGGATTGTGATTTTTGCATCCAATAAAAACAAAAGAATATTAGATACGTTTCATACTAATTTTAGAATAGATATAGATGAAACCATTTATTTAAGCGATACCAGCGGAGATTTAATTGATGTTATGGAAGCTGATTGGGTTCAAAATGGCTACTCAAAAGGAAGGCAATTTGATGGAGATCCTAACATTTGTTATTTTGGTAATCCTACTCCACACCAACAAAACTCTAATTCTGTTTGTTCTAAATCGATTGCCTCTACTCCTGAATTTAGCCACAATTCGGGTAAATACAATTCATCATTCAATTTGTCTTTCACTTACCCAGCTCAGTCACAATTATACTACACATTGGATGGAAGTAAACCTACCAATAGAAGCAAAAGATACTACAGTGGTAACATTCTCATAGATTCCAGCAGGGTAGTGAGAGCAAGGGTGTATAAACTAGGTAATTTGCCTTCTAAAATCATAAGTAAAACATACATTGTTGGTCAACCAACAAAACTAAAAATAGTATCGATAAGCACTGATCCTAAAAATTTATGGGATCCTGTCAATGGAATATACAATACCAATGCTGCAAGAGCAAATAAAAAAGTAGAAGGCCATGCTGAAATTTTAGATGAAAAGGGCAACCAATTGTATGAATTAGATGCCGACATCAGCACTCAAGGTTATGCATCTGCTGGACTAGCAAGTAAACCATTTCAGGTAGATGCAGCTTCGTATTACGATTCCAGCGAAGTGAATTACAGATTGTTTCCCAATAAAAAAATCAATGAATTTAAAGGGTTTAAAGTGAGGCAAGCAGGAACAGATTGGATGAATACCCATTTTAAAGATGCATTTTGTAACATTGCCTCTCGCAATACTTACAATGTGATTCAAGATTGGCAGCCGTGTGCCTTGTATGTCAATGGAAAATATTGGGGATTATACGATTTTAGAGAGAAACAAAATGGAGATTTTATAGAAAAAAATTTAGGAATAAATTCTGATAATGTGGGCTATGCCAGTTTTGAACAACCTGATGTGTCATCACCAGCATACAATGTTAAAAAGTTCAATACCATAGATAGTTTTTATTCATCAGCAAATCCAGCCAATTCCACGTATTTATCAGAATCAAATAAATATTTTGATTACAAATCCATAGTGGATTACATAGCTACTGAAACATTCTTTGGAAATTCGGATTGGCCACAAAACAATGTCAGGTATTTTTTCACGAATTTAAAAGATGTGCCTTGCCGATACATTTTGTGGGATTTGGATTTTACAATGGAAAATGGAAATGCAAGCATTGCCTCTCAGTTCATTTTAACTGGTTCATATGCTCGAAGCATTACTGGATTACATCGCACGTTGATGAAAAATTTAAATTACCGAAATTATTTCATAAACAGGTATTGTGACCTTATGAATACTGAATATTTGGGTCCAAAATTGGTTAAATTAGCCAATCAAGTGAAAGATTCAATCAATCAAGAAATGGCGTATGCATCTGTTAGATGGACAGGTAATAATACTTTTTTCTCTGGGAACATCAATGGAGATACTAGTGCTTGGGGTTCTCGTTTCAGATCGTCTATTCAGTGGTTAGGAAACAGACCAAACACTGCTTTTGCTAATTTAAATGTACATTTAGGGGGGACAGCAATTGCTAAATTAAAAGAAATAACCCTTGCAGCAAACCCAAAGGAGGCAGGAGTGATAAAAATAAATACAATAGTGCCTAAAAATCCCAATCCTTGGAAAGGGTTTTATTTTGATACAGCTTATGTTAAAATTACTGCCATACCTAATCCTGGCTATACTTTTTCTAATTGGAGCGCCAACACGTTGATGGGCAGTTCAAGCAGTCAAGTGATCAACATCAAGTTGACTGCCAATGAAACATTTACAGCAAATTTCACTGGCAGTAAAGTAAAAGCTAAAGTCGCTATTACAGAAATAAATTACAAAAGCGATTTGACTAGAAATGCAGGTGATTGGATAGAATTGAAAAATTATTCAAACAGCAGCATCAACTTATCTGAATGGAGATTGGAAGCTTTTTCTCCTTTCAAGAAATTTATATTTCCTTTAAATACTGTAATTCCTGCTAACTCTTATCTTGTGTTGGTAGAAGACAGCACTTTATTTAAAACGGAACACCCTGGTGTGCCATTTTTGAAAACGCCAATTGGTTTTTCTTTTGATGGCAAAGGCGATGAACTTTTGTTGTACAATAATCAAGATTCATTGATTCAAAAAATAAATTATCAAAGCGATGGTGATTGGCCTTTAGCAGCTAATGGAATGGGATACACCCTTGAATTAAAAAATGACAGTGCTAATTCATCACTGCCTTCCAGTTGGTTTAATGGTTGTATTGGAGGTTCTCCATCTACATCTTTTATTGCATGTTCAAATCCAGTATTAAAAGTGACAGAGCTCAATGTGAAAAGCCGTTGGGAAATAGATGCCTCTGATTGGGTAGAAGTATTGAACACTTCTGCTAGCGATTTGGATATGAGCAATTATAAAATCAGGGATGACAACGATGATTATGTTTACACCATACCAAATGGCAGCATATTAAAAGCAGGTAAACGCATGATATTTGCTTCAGATACTACTGCCTTCAGAGCTGTTTATCCGTTTATAGCCTCAGTGAATGTAAGACCATTAGGAAATATCAAATTAAGTAGCGAAAGCGATGGAATAAGATTTTATAATACCAGTGATAAATTGGTGTTTGGAATGGCTTATGGCGAATATGGCAGCTGGCCTAAAAAAGGCAGAGGGGATGGAAGAACATTGGAATACAAAGATTCCATCAATCAACAAAGCATTGGTTTTAATTGGTTTTCTGGTTGTGTTGGAGGTTCACCTATGAATGCTTATTCCCCTTGTCCTAAAGATAGTTTGATCATTTCAGAAATCAATTACCAATCACCTTCCTATAACGATGCCAATGATTGGGTAGAACTAAATAATTACGGTAAAAAATCTCTCAATATTTCTAATTATAAAATGACAGATGGGGGAGGCGGTTTGTTTGTGTTTCCTAATGGAAGTAATTTGAGCAGCAATGAGTACAAAGTTGTGTCTCAAAAATCCAGTAATTTTACACCAAAATATCCTAACATCACACCAATTGGTAATTTTAGTTATGGATTATCAAGTTCAGGCGAAGCATTGAGAATATTCAATGTCAACAATCAGTTGGTGTATTTTACAAAATTCAATGATTCTAGTTTGTGGCATCCTAAAGCCAGTGCCACTGGTAAAACAATGGAGTATTTATCTGGTGATCCATCAAGACCACAAAACTGGTTTGTTGGCTGTATGGGAGGTTCTCCTAGCAAAGCATACACTCCATGTTATAATGACAGCATAGTAGTTACTGAACTCAATGTCATGTCATCTGCCAATCAAAATACAGGAGATTGGTTGGAAATAAAAAACATTGGTAAATCAACGATGAATTTAAACCAATGGAAAATTAAAAATAGCACTACCACATACACAGTGAACGGTAATTTGAAAATTGATGGACAAGGTTATGCCTTGGTTCTTCAAGATTCTAATATTTTTAGAAACTACCACAAAGCTTTGTCTAATCAAATTAAACAAGTGAATGGATTGGACATAAAAAACAACGATACTTTAACCTTGTTCAACGAAAATGGATTTATCATTAAAACTTTGAGATATCAAACAAGTTCCAATGGTCTTAATGATGTGATAGGAACTAGTAAAACTCTGGAATTAAAGGTTGATACAGCTCGTTTTCCTAAATTGAATCAATGGCGTGTGAGTTGCCCTGGTGGTTCTCCTTTAAATCCAATTTCTAAATGCGTAAATTTATTGTCATTAAATGAATTTAACATAGAAAGTGACCAAACCCAACAATCAAGCGATTGGATAGAAATTGCCAACAATGGAAAATTCCCTTATTTTCTTTACCAATCAGAATTGTACATAGATGCATTGCCATCAGTCATTGATTCTGTCATTAAAATTGAACCTAATCAAGTGTTGGTCATTTCAAATGATACTTCGAGTTTTAAATCATATTATAAAAATAACCTGAATTTATTTGAATTGAATTTTAATTTGGATTCAGCAAACACCATCGTATTAAAAGACACCTCCAATTCAACCTTGTTTGAAGTGGGTTATGATGTTAAAGGTCCTTGGTCATACTTACCAATGGGCTGGGGAAGAACGTTTCAATTAATTAAAGATTCGTTGAGCAATAGCAATCCAACTCATTGGAAAATTGGTGCTTTAGATGGCAATCCAGGTTCTAAGGAAACACAATACAGTAATGATACTTTCAAAATCATGGAATGGATGCCAGTTGTTCATCCCGATGTCAATTGTGGCCATTGGATTGAATTTAAAAATTTAAGCAATTCCGACATCGATATGGGTCAGTTTAAAGTAGTAAATAAAAATTTAGATGAATTTGAAATTCCAGCGAATACTGTCATTGAGTCGAACAAAGGTTTGGTGTTATGTCAGGATACTTCATTGTTTTATAAAGTTTACCCTCGCTCAATTTCAGCAGTTCAACTCAACTCAAATTTTCAATTGGGAGCTTGGGATAAATTGAGGTTGCTGAATTCTGAAGGAAAACTAAAATGGATCAATGGTTATGGAAAGGACACTTCATGGAATCACTTGAATTTATTGCCAGGTTATACTTATGTCAACAAAGGAAATGGTAACGATGACAACTATGGGTATTCCTATCAAACAGAATGTTTTTTAGGTAGCCCTAGCTACATTCAAAATGGAAATTGTGCTGGAGAATTGAAAATGAAATCGGTCATGTATCATCCTTTGAAAATAAGCGAGCAAGAAAAATACATGGTGTTTCAAAATCAATCTCAATTCATAGAAACGAATAAAATTAAACTCAGCGTAGATAATCAAACTGTGAGTATTCCTGAATTGGTATTGTCGCCTAATCAACTGTTGGTAATAAGCAGCGACAGCAGTAAATCTAAAAAAGCTTTTAATGGTGCTTTGTTTGTTTCTTATTCTGGATTTAATGAGTCCTCAAAAGTAAAATTATCTGTTTACAATCAAGATAAGCAGTATGATTTTACTGCTCATTCAACTTTATATCCTGAGACCAATGGATTTGGAAGAGGCATGGTGTTAAATAATCAAGATGACACCATCAATTCTAATTGGGTAGAAACATGTTATAAAAATTACAGCACTGTTACTTCAAATTGTGAATACCCATTAGAAATAGCTGAAATCATGTATTCAACTAAATGGTGGTTCAGACCACAATCTTGGATGGAAATTGTCAATAAGTCAAATGCTAACATCAATTTAAATGGTTACCGTTTGCGCAGTTTTTCTGATACGTCTGTGTGTAGATTAAGTGGAGTGATTGCTTCAGGCAAAAGAGCAGTATTGGTAGAGCATCTAGATTCGTTCAAAAAGTATCATGGAGACACCATTCATGTAGTTGGTAAATTGCCTTACAAACTTAAAAACACAGACAGCATGGTATTATTTGATGCAGACAATAAGCCAATACAAGTGTTTGTTTACAGTGAATTAGCTCCTTGGCCAGCCAATACCAACGATGCCCACAGCATGATAATGAATGAAACAAACAATACCAATCATTACACTTATGCCAATCATTGGAAACAAGGTTGTATGTTAGGCGATCCTGGTATTTTGAGTATTAATTGCAGAACAGTTGGAGTAGAGAAAATAAACGCTGACAACTACATCAAATTATTTCCTAATCCAAGTACAGGATTGGTGAATATAGAAGCTGAAGCTGAGTTGGTAGAAGTAAAAGTGATGAATTCAATAGGAATACTGATAAGCAATGACAATACATCAACTATAGATTTAAGTACTTTGCCTAATGGCAATTATTTTATTCAAGTGAAAACGATGAGAGGAGTTCAATTGTTCAAAGTAGTGAAGTTGGATTAAAATTGGTAAGTTTTAAAGAGGATACGTCCGTTGATTTCGTTGATGGAAATGAATTGATTTTTCTTAACTAAAAAATATGTTTCTTCAACGTTGTAGTTTATTTTAAATGTTTTAAGAGAATATGGTTTATCAAGAACAAAATGTACCACATTAAGGCTTTGGAGGTCATATACATTTTTTGTCAAACAAATGAAACTGTCGTTTTGATAATGATAGCCAAGTGGAAGATTAGATATTTTAAGGCAATTAAAAACTTGGTTATGGGGGTCATTTTTCATGTTGGCGTTTAATAAATAAGCAGCGCTGTCTTTATGCAATTTTACATGATTGAATGGATCTTGATATAAATCGGAATTTCTTTTTTTGATTAAAAAATATGGAAAAGTAAGGTAATTAGGAGTTTTAGAAAAACTTAAAGGAATATTGATTGGGTAAAAAAGGAACCCTTTTTTATTGTTGTTATATCCCCAACCTAATAGATGTTGAGATGATTTGTTTTCATATATCATCTCTTTAAATCTCATTTCATGTCTTTTTTCGTCAAAAATATAAATAGAAAACAACCCCTTTTTATCTATGTATTTTTTGTCATCATAACTACCCATCAATGGACAAATAATTTCTTTGTTGTCGCTAATTTGGTATGCAAAACGAGGTATTGTTAAGGTGTTGCCGCCTATCATAGGATTCGCTTCTTTAAAAACAAAAAAGTTAAGTACTTGAAGATTTTCATCTAATTTAACAAATACCACTTGATGATTGTGGTTTTCATTGATGTACAGCTGAAATTGTAAATAGATATTTTCATAGTTTGAAGTGATATTTTCTATG
>CAYVDH010000077.1:0-15694 GCA_964450355.1 uncultured Flavobacteriaceae bacterium | reverse complement strand
CAAATAGAAAATTTAAAAAGGATAACCAATTCCAAAATTCAACAAAGTGTATTCATTGATGTACCTTTTTTTGAAAAGGTTGTTAATAACTAATCTTTCTTTTTCAGGTTTCTCAGGGTTTTTCACTTGCCAACCCCAATCCAATCTAAATAAAAAAAACTGGAAATCAAATCTAAAACCAATTCCTGTATTCACGGCTAACTCTTTATAAAAATTTTCTTTTTTGAACACTTTAGAAGTTATGGTATTGGCATTTGTCCTTGATAGCCATATATTTCCAGCATCTACAAACAATCCTAATTCTAGAAATTTATCAATCAAATCAAATCGAAATTCTCCACTAGCTTGAAAAATAATGTCTCCTGCCCTGTCTATTCTAAAATTATTATTGCTGTCATTGAAACTACCAGGACCTATGGTTCTAGGCCTCCAAGCTCGTAAACTGTTAGAACCACCTATAAAAAACAATTTGTCGAAAGGCAATATCTTTTGATTGGTGTATGGAAATGCAATTCCTGCATTAATTCTAAAGGCCAATGAGTTGTTTTCATCAATTATAGTGCTACACCTAGCATCAATTTCTGATTTTGCATATTGAAAATAATTCACATCAAACAATTGATAGGATGTATCTTTATCTTTTTTGCTATCTATGGCTCTTCTTACTAATCTGTGAATGTTACCACCAAATTCTAAAGCATTTGACCTCACAAAAAAGAATGTATTTGATTTAGTAGTGTTTTGATTGCTGTATATAAAACTCAAACCCGATGAAGTTACCAAGTTACTAGAAAATAATTGTCTAATAAAAACACTGTCTTTTCTGCCGTTTAAATTGATTTGGCTGCTTAATAAATTTCTGCTAAACGAAACTTCGGTTACATTTAAAAACCAATTGGTGTTTTTGGATTTGATGATGTATTGATAGGTAATTGGAATGATTTTTCGACTGTAATCTGGGTTTTTTTCGTACAATAACGACAAATTTAAATTGGTTCTAACAGATTTAACCTTGGGATTGAATTCTAATTGATTTAAGAAAAATGACTTAGGAATCAATAAAGACATATTCAATGATTGCTGAATAGAGGTTGACCCCGATGCAAAGGTGAATGTTTTATTTTTATACTCTGCTTGTACCTCTGCTCTGGTTACTGAACTGATATTGAATTGTTCACCATTTCGGAATAAATTTCGGTGTGACCACGTAATGTTGTTTGCTACACCATAGGAGTTGGCAGTACTAACTGTTTGTAGCCTATTCAATTGTGATAATAAACCCTGTGGCTCAATTGTAAATGATTGCCTAAAACCTGTTCTAACATTGATAACCATATCAAGTCCCTTTAATGAGTCATTTTCACTAGGCAGGTATTGAATGTCTATGAACTTGAATATTGGAAACTCAATTAATTTATTGTATGTATTCTCAAGTTCCAATTGGCTAAATACATCGCCAGGTCTTACTGTGATGTTTTTAGCTAAAATTGGGGTGTTGATTGGATAACTATTTAAAAAGAAATGTATGCTGTCATCTACAATTTCGTTTGAAAGTTCTTGTGTTTTAATGTCATTTTCAAAAACCATGAGCACTTTTTTAATCGTTTTTATTTCAAATCGCTCTTCATCATTTTTATTAAATGCGTATATATTAATTATTAGTTCATTGCTACTGGTTTTTAAAGTATCCAATTCAAAATCAAAATAATCTTTTGTGAAGTCAATATAACCTTTGTTTCTCAGAATATTGGTCAATCTGTTTCTTTCTTTTGTGATGTTTTCTAATTCCAATACATTGCCAATTTTCAAAAAAGATTCCAACTTTTGTTCATTCAATGTTTTATCTATTTCTGCATCATCTGCAAATAAGTTAACATCTTTAATTTTAAAAGGTTGATTAGGTAAAACATAGTATGTAACCCTTGCTTTTTTCTTTTTGTAATCAACTTTATAACTAATTTCACTGTTAAAAAACCCTTTTGAAAAAAAGTAATTTTGGAGATTTACTCTTGACTTTTCTATTTCATTGGAATCTAATAATACTGGAGCTTCGCCATTTGCTCTGAATACTTTTCTCCATTTTTTCTTGGTGTTTTTATATGGATTTTTTATACTTGTTCCAAATTGATACATCCCTAAATGGAACTTAAAAATACCTAAAATTTTGCGATTGGGTTTGTGTTTCACATACAAGGAAATATCATCATTCATTGTTTTTATTGCCTTTTTAAACAAGTTGTCTTTTGTGGAATCTAAATTAATGATGTTATTTTTTACTAATAAATATTTGCCATTGGGTACTAATTTGGTAGATTTGCAGGCGAAAAACATGGGCAACAAACCTAACATCATCATGAAAACAACATGATTAGTAAAGAAACTATTAAAAGGCTTATTGGACTTCAAACTAAAAAATTAAGGCAAAAATATAACCAATTTTTGGTTGAAGGCGAAAAAAGTATTGCCGAATTGTTGAAAAGCGAACTAGAAATAGTACATATTTACCATTCAAAAGATTTAAAAATCCTCCATGAATTTGATGTTTTTACAAATAAAAACTTATTTATAGAAGTAGATAATGAGGTTATAAAAAAAATATCCATTCATCAATCTACTCCTACTGCCATTGCTTTGGTAAATATACCAACCAATAAATTACCTGAAAAATTAGACAAATTAGTCATTGGATTAGACAACATTCAAGACCCCGGCAATCTGGGCACCATCATAAGAATTGCAGATTGGTACGGAATAGATTACATCGTTTGCAACAAAGGATGTGCGGATATATTCAATCCTAAATGCATCAATTCTACTATGGGAAGTTTCGCTCGAATTAAAATCATTCATGACGAAATAGAATCCATCAGTCAAAAATACAATATCCCTATTTACTCTTGTGACATGGATGGAACAAGCATTCATTCTAAATCATTTTTCATCACAAAAGGAATTGTTGTTATTGGAAATGAAGGTCATGGTGTAAGTGACGAAATTAAAAGAAAATCGTTGGGAACTATCAGCATTCCATCCTATGGCAAAGCAGAATCGCTAAATGCCGCTATTAGTTGCGCCATCATCATTGATAATTTAACCCAGAATCCGCATTAGAATTCTATTCCAAATAAAAAATGCTGCAAATTCAAGCGTCTTCTCGATTTTATTCTTTGAAATAACATTGCTATTCCTGCATCATAAAATCTTGCGAGGACTCTTGATTTTATTGCCTTTTTTATTTTCATAACTAAACCTAATGCGGAATCTGGGTTTAATTCAAAAAAAATAAAGTTATAGCATTATCCAATCATGATATGAGTATTGGAATAACTATATCCCTTATTCAATGATTTTGAACTCAATGAAAATGCTAAAGTTAATATACCTACCCTACCTATGAACATAGAAAATGTAAGAATTAATTTACCAATATCAGAAAAAGAGGATGTAATTCCTGTGGACAAACCTACTGTTGCAAATGCAGATACAGTTTCGTAAGCCACTTTCATGATGGGTAAATCTGGTTCCGTAAAACTAAGTAAAGTGATGATGGTTAGCACAAAAATACCTGAGAAAATAACAACTGCAAATGCCTTGTAAATCAAATCAACAGAGATAGTTCTTTTATCTAATGTCATTTCACTTTTGCCTCTAATGGTACCTATAACAGCCATGAATACAACAATAAAAGTACTGGTTTTAATACCTCCACCTGTAGAAGATGAAGATGCTCCAACAAACATTAGAAATATCGTAATTAATATGGTTGTATTTGATAAATTTTCAAGGTTAATGCTATTAAATCCGCTGGTTCTAGTGTTTACAGACTGGAAAAATGAAGCTGCAAATTTCCCTAAGGGACTTTTAATGTGGGCGAGGTTATCTACATGTAAAAAATAAAATGCAATGGTGCCTAAAATGGTTAAAGCCAAACTGGTATAAACAGCGATTTTAGTACTTAATGTCCACTTTTTCCAAGGAGCTTTCATTCTCTCTCTAAGTTTTAAAGGTGAAAACACATCTCTAATAACTGGGAATCCAATACCTCCAAATACCACAATGACTCCAATAAAAATATGCAACATGTATAAATCTGTTGCAATTGGAGTTTCAAAATTGTATTCAAGAGTAGAAAAACCTGCGTTGCAAAATGCTGAAATGCTATGAAACACACTAGCCCATATTTTATCAGCTTCACTGTAAAATGGATAATCTCCCCACAACATGTAAATTCCAAATGCTCCAAAAGCTTCAATAACAAAAGTCATTATTAAAATCCTTTTTATCAAAAATAAACTTGAATTCAAACTGTCTGAATCCAATATTTCGCTCATTGCTATTTGATGCCTTACCCCAATTCCCTTTTTAATGAATGAGGCAAAAAATGAAGCAAATGTCAATATTCCTATTCCCCCTAATTGAATTAAACCCAAAATAATAAATTGACCCTTCACATTGAAAAAAGTAGCAGTATTTACTACAGTCAATCCAGTTACACAACTTGCGCTAGCACTTGTAAATAAGGCATCTACAAAATTTAAATAACGTCCAGTGTAATTAAATCCTGGCAATGTTAACAATGCGCCTCCTAAAAAAATTAAAAAAACAAATGAATATATAAATAATGTTGTTGGCTTTAGCTTGGAGTTAAATGTTTTATTTATCGATTTCAACAACTCTACAATGGCAAGTGTCAATAAGAATAATTGTATAATGAAATGGTAAATCTTGTGATAATTCTCTATTTTAAATTTTATGAATAAATTTTCTATTAAGGGTTGATTAAAGATATAATAACTCAATGCATCATAAAATATAGCAATCAATAAAATGGTTTCTAAAACATTTACTTTCAGGAATTCAATCCTGTTTTGTGAAATAGTTAATCTAAATAAAAAACTGATAAAATAAAACACATAAAACAATTTAGTGACTCCATTAATCAATACGATTTTCTCATTGTTATGTATAAATCCGTACCTGTATATTAAACTAGCTATTACTAAAATAGATAAAACAGATGTAAACACTCTAAGTATGGTCATCAACACCGTTTGGTGTTTGAATACAAACCAATCTAGTTTTCTCAATCTATTCATGATTTTTGTGTTAACTCAATTTCTGAATTTAATTTTTGTAAATCAATTGGAACTACTCCGTTTTCTTCGCATACCAAACCACCTGCTAAATTAGATAAATAGGCTGTTGCGTAAGAATCAACTGCACAAGCTAGACACAATGAAGCAACACTTATAACTGTATCACCTGCTCCGCTTACATCTGCAATGTTTCTAAGGTGAGCTGGAATCATGTGTTTATCTTTAAAATCTGTAATGTAAACACCGTCTTCACTTAATGTAACCATGCACATGGAATTGTTTATAACCATATGAAGTTCATTGACTGCCTCTATCAAATTGTCTTTAATTTTCAAATTTTTATCACTGTTTAATCCTTCTTTTAATTCTTTTAAATTGGGTTTAAACAAAGTCACATTTTTATACTCTAAAAAATTATTTTTTTTGGGATCAACAGCGATTGGTTTGTTGTGTTTATTCGCAATATCAATCAGTATGCTTATATTTCCCTTATTTAAAACCCCTTTGTTATAGTCCTCTAAAATAACAACATCACAGTCTGTTATTTTAGAATTAAAAAACTCGATGAGTTTATCGTTATCAGGTTTACTTAAATCTGAGGTGATTTCATTATCAATTCTCAATAATTGATGCTTATTACCTAAAACTCTGGTTTTAATGGTTGTTTTTCTTTCATCTGACTGAATAATGCCATCTAAGGACAAATTTTGTTCTTTAAAACACTGATGAAGAATATCGGATTCAGGGTCGTTGCCAATCACCGAACACATGATAGGGTATGCTCCTAATGCTTGAATGTTAAGAGCCACATTGGCAGCTCCTCCTAATCTATTCTCATGTTTTTCTACATTGACTACAGGAACTGGAGCCTCTGGTGACACCCTTTCTACCTTGCCTATAATATAGGCATCTATCATGACATCTCCTACAATCAGAACTTTTTTATTTTTAAAACTAGAAATGATTTCTTTCATGAATGAATTAGTTCAATAAACTTAATGCTTCTTTTATTCTATTTAGAGCCTTTGTTAGATTCTCTTCGTTAGTTGCATAAGAAAATCTTAAACAATTGTCGTTGCCAAATGCACTACCTGCTACAGTAACAACATACACTTGATTAAGTAAAAACAAACATAAATCTTGAGAATTGTGAATGGTAGTTCCTTGATAAGACTTACCAAAGTAATGGCTGATTTCTGGGAACAAATAAAAAGCTCCATCAGGTTTGTTCAACTTCATACCCGGAATGTCCTTTAACAAATCTAAACACAAATCTCTTCTTTTGCGGAATTCATTTACCATGTTAAGAGTAGGTTCAATGTTGTCAGACAATGCTGCAATAGCCGCTCTTTGTGCAATAGAATTAGTACCGCTTGTAAATTGACTTTGAAGTTTTTCACAAGCATAAGCAATCTCTTTAGGAGCGCCTATGTACCCAATTCTCCATCCAGTCATTGAAAATGCTTTGGATACACCATTAACAGTTACTGTTCTGTTGATTAATGTTCCAAATTGAGCTATGCTACAGTGTTTTCCAGCAAAAGAAATGTGTTCATATATTTCGTCACTAATAATGTAAATATGAGGATACTTTTCAAAGACTTGAGCTAATGCTTCCAATTCATCCCTATTATACATCATACCGCTGGGGTTATTAGGACTACTAAACATAAACAATTTAGTTTTATTAGTAATGGAGTCTTCGAGTTGTTGAGGCGTTATTTTGTATCCATTTTCTACACTTGTTTCAATGAATACTGTTTTGCCCTCTGCAAGATTTACCATGTCTGAATAGCTTACCCAATAAGGTTTAGGTATGATCACCTCGTCTCCCGGATTGACAAGAGCTAATACTGCATTGATAATGGAATTTTTGGCTCCAGTACTTACCACTATTTGGTCAATGTTGTAATCCAATTGATTATCTCTTTTGAATTTAACTTTGATGGCTTCTCTTAATTCCAATATTCCTGCTACAGGAGTATAAAATGTTTGATTTGCATGAATAGCTTCTATAGCAGCCTTTTTAATGTGGTCTGGAGTAAAAAAATCAGGTTCGCCAAAACTCAAACTAATCACATCTTTGCCTTGAGCTGCAAATGCTCTACCAAGTTTTGCCATTGCAATAGTTTCCGATTCAGAGATTCGATTTAATCTGTCAGCTATTACCTTATTCTCAATTAAAGTATTCAAAATAAAAAAATAAACTGCAAACGTAGTACAATTTGATATAATCTTGAAAAAAATAAAACAATATTTTGATAACCCTGACTTATAAAGTGTACATATTTGCAAAATTCAATCGCCCTCAACAACAAAATGTTGAATCTGTTTTTTTGGAAAATCAAACTAAATCCATCATTTTTGACCATGCAAAAACTTGCAATCATAGTAGGTGGTAAATCCCCTGAGCACGATATTTCTATCATTTCAGGTAGAAACATTTACAAAGCCATTGATTTAAATAAATATTCTCCATTAGTAATTGGCATTTCTAAAACTGGGCAATGGTTTCACCTTTTGGGAAATAGTTTATTTGATGAAAAATTAGATATTGGAAACAACAACAATCATTTACCTCTTTATTTAATTCCTTTCGACCACTCACCCGTAAGATATATCAATGACCATAGTGAACTTAAAATTGATGTTTTCTTCCCAATAACTCATGGTGTGTTAGGTGAAGATGGCACTTTGCAGGGTTTAATCGAACATTTAAATCTTCCTTATGTTGGTCCAAGTGTTTTAGGAAGCTCCATTGGGATGGACAAAGATGTAACCAAAACCATTTTAGCTCAAAACGGTATCATGGTAACCCCATGGAAAACCTTTTATAAAGGAGATAATATCAATTTAAACAATCTCATTGATGAACTTGGCACTCCTTTATTTGTTAAGCCTGCAAACATGGGTAGCGGTGTAGGTGTTGAAAAAGCAACTAATATAGATGAATTGAATAACGCCATACAAAACGCCTTTAATTACGACATTAAAATCATCATTGAAAAAGGAATAAATGGCAGAGAAGTTGAAACTGCTGCATTAGGAAATAATGAAATTAAAATAAGTGGTGTTGGAGAAATCATAGTACAAAATGGATTTTATACCTATGAAAATAAATACATCAACAATGAAACTAAAGTAGTAATTCCCATCGAAAATTTTAGCAATGAATCTGTTGAACTAATTAGAAATACAGCAAAAAAAGCATACAAGGCTCTGCAATTAGAAGGATTGAGTCGAATTGATTTCTTTTTTGTAAACAACAATGAATTTTATTTGAACGAAGTAAATACTTTGCCTGGTTTTACAAACATTAGCATGTATCCTAAACTGTGGGAAGCACAAGGCTTAAGCTATACAGATTTAATTTCGGAATTAGCACTATTAGCTATTCAAAGACATGAATTAAAAAATTTACTAAAAAGAAATTTATAACATGAAAAACTTCATTTGTTTTTTACTATTATCCTTAAGCATTTCAGTTCATCAAAACAGCTATGCTAATTTAGATTTCAAACAAGGAATTTATGTTGGTTTAAGTTCTCAATTTTTCAAATCAAAAAGTTATAATTTATTTGTCAACTCATACAACGAAGTAAACAAATCCACTTTAACTAAAAAATTAGAACCATCGACCTTGATAAATGGCATATGTATTGGCTATTCCATTTACAATCACAATTTGATGTTTCAATTGGAATACAACACCCTTACAGGCAGTAAAAACGCTGAATTCAATGATAATGGCTATCGAAAAATGAAAACATCCAACAACAATGTCAATATCACTATGGGGATTTTTAAACAAAATAAAGAATCTAAATTCTATTTTCATCCATATTTTGGTATTGGATTAGGAAGCAATAAAATTGTTTCTTCATACACTAAAGGTACAAATACCAACAATACTGGAGAGTTATTAAATGGCACTTACAAAACTAGTTGCATTAACTTCAATTATGGTATTCAACTTCAAACCAACAATAAATTGAAAAACTACTTCATCAAATTGCAAATAAATTCGCCTTTGGCAGTATCTACAATGTATGAAAAAGAAAGCACCAAAATACTTGCTACTGACTATAAATCATACACTAACAGTCAATTATTTTATAGTGGTGATGCCGTAAGTTCTGATTTTAAGGGATTAAACATTCAATTTGGCATGTTAGTCCGTTTGGATTAAATTATTCAGTTGTTTCTTTTGGCTTTTTAAAAATCATTAATCCTAACATCATCAATAAAGCAGTCATGATGATTATTTGTATAATCAATGACTTATTTACTAAGTCTATAGAGAAATGACTAGGAATAGATAAAAACAAAAGTATAGTAATTAAACCTCTTGGCGCAATAAAATAAACAGCTCCAAACTTCATATTAAATATTTTTAACAAGATATATCGAATAACAAAAATAATGAGGGTGATTGCTACTGAATAGCTTAATGTGCTGTAATTTAACAACTCATTAATTTCAATTAAATAACCAAATAAAATAAAGAATAAAACCCGTATTAAAAAGGCAATTTCACCCGTAATTTCTCTAAACTTGGCTACTTCATAATTGAATTTTTCAGAATTAAATTGAGTCAAACGTTTCAAGCTTTTAATTTCATCGATGTTGGCTACAAACAAACCAAAAATTAAAATGAATATCAATGCTGGCAAATGATATAACTTAGAAATGATGTATATAAGAACAACTAAAACAATGATTGGAATGAATTTAACATGATGCTTTATTTTGCCTAATAAAATAGCCAACAACACTGTAGCAATAAATGAAATGCCCACCATTAAAGCTATTTGAGCAACAAATGACTTGATAGAACTTGCTTGAATGTCGTTGTTTGATATTAAAAAATTAAAAATAATAACACCAAAAATATCTGATAAGCTGGATTCATATGTCACAAATTCTTTGTCTTTATTGATTAAATTTTTTGCACTAGGTATAGCTATAGAACTGCTTATGATTGCCAATGGCATGAGATTAATTAACCCCACTTTGAAATCGATAGAAAAAAAAGTAAATAAAATGTAAGCCAAAGAAATACTAAATAACAAAATTGGCAATAGTGATATGAACACAGATTTAATAACCATGGGCATTTTTGACTTGTTTAATTCCAGTTCTAAGGAGCCTTCTAACACAATAAGAATTAAGCCCAAAGTTCCTAATATTGGCAATATTTGTTGTAAATCAGGCAATAGAACATTCAAACTTGTTAAAAAAAGTTTAACTACAAAACCTAACAATAACAATAAAATAACGGTAGGAATTTTAGATTTTTTAGAAGTTATATCAAAAACATAAGCTATTAGAATTAAAACACAAATAAATATAATGATAGACATGGTCAAAAACTACAAATGTAACAAAAAAAACTTAATTTTGCCTCAAATTTAAGAAAATGGGTAGTATCAATTTTGAAGAATTAAAAGAAAAAAATCAAGGTAAAGACCAGTACATAGCACCAGATTTTTACCAAATAGATGACTTATTGACAGAAGAACATATTTTAGTTAGAAATTCAGTAAGAGATTGGGTAAAAAGAGAATTGTCTCCTATCATTGAAGAATACGCTCAAAAAGCTGAATTCCCTCATCACATCATTAAAGGGTTAGGTGAAATTGGAGCTTTTGGACCTCAATTACCTGCAGAATACGGATGCGGTGGTATGGATTACATCACTTATGGATTAATCATGCAAGAACTAGAAAGATGCGATAGTGGAATTCGCTCAACTGCTTCAGTTCAAGGCTCCTTGGTTATGTATCCCATTTTTAAATTTGGAAGTGAAGAACAAAAAAGAAAATATTTACCAAAATTAGCAAAGGGCGAATTCATGGGTTGTTTTGGTCTTACTGAACCTGACCACGGAAGTAACCCTGCTGGCATGATTACTAATTTCAAAGACATGGGAGACCATTACTTATTGAACGGAGCAAAAATGTGGATTAGCAATGCTCCTTTTGCTGACATTGCTGTTGTATGGGCAAAAAATGAAGAAGGTAAAATAAAAGGTTTAATTGTAGAACGTGGATACGAGGGTTTCTCAACTCCAGAAACTCATGGTAAATGGAGCTTAAGAGCTAGTGCTACAGGTGAACTAGTATTTGATAATGTAAAAGTTCCCAAAGAAAACTTATTGCCGGGTGTAGAAGGATTAAAAGGTCCTCTTACTTGCCTTAATTCTGCTAGATACGGCATCAGCTGGGGAGCACTTGGAGCTGCTATGGACTGCTATAGTGCTGCTTTAAAATATTCAAAAGAAAGAATCCAATTCGGAAAACCTATAGGTGGATTTCAACTACAACAAAAAAAATTAGCAGAAATGCTTACTGAAATCACTAAAGGACAATTGGTTTGTTGGCGACTTGGAAATTTAATGAATCAAGGCAAAGCAACTCCTGCTCAAATTAGTTTGGCAAAAAGAAACAATGTAATGATTGCAAAAGAAATTGCAAGCGAAGCAAGACAAATGCACGGAGGTATGGGAATCACTGGTGAATATTCCATGATGAGACACATGATGAACCTTGAATCTGTAATAACTTACGAAGGTACTCACGATATTCATTTATTGATTTTAGGTATGGAAGTAACTGGTGAAAATGCGTTTAACTAAATTTTTCATATTATTTTTTTTCATTTTAATTAACTACTCATTAGAGGCAAGATTTAAATCCTATACTGAAGTTCCTGTATTGATTCATTTAAACATCAATCAACAAAATGACAGCAATGGATTTAATTTAGTCAAAGACCTTCCTTCTCTATTTTACAAAGAAATCATTGAAGGCAGATTAATCTTATGGGATTCGCCAAAAAAAGAAATAGCTATATCAGGAAATGCATTAAAAGGCATTGAACAAAACAATAAATTAAGTTTTAGTCAAGTAGAAAATCTATTCATTAACGAACTATGGACCAGCTCAAGACGAAAAACAGAATTTGTCATTATAGGATTTTCTTTTCTATCACAAAATGAAAAAGGAAAAGTTTCTTTTGGATTTATTGATGCTAGAGAAGCGTTTAATTTATTGTATAACAATTACATTCAAACCAACTCAAATGGCTCGGCAAGTTTAAATTTCATCAATGCGTTATACAGCAGAAAATATGATTATTCTCTTATCCAATTTGGAAGTATCGATTTTTCTAAAAACATAAGCTTATCATTGAGGATAAAAGAACAGGCATTTAATAAGAAAAAGAAAATAGCCAACTTGTACGTGATTCCTCAAACTAAAAAATTAACTTATTTACTCGAAAAAAATCTTCAAAATCCAAACGATCCAAGCATCCTCATCATGAATACTTTTGAAACATTTTTGAATCAAAATAAAGAAATATTTTTCGACATAGGTGGAAGTAAATATTATGATTATCATACATTTAAAAGTGAAATTAGCATCACAAGAGTAGAAATCGTAGAGGTATGGGAAAAAAAAGGAAATCAAATTAATTACATACCAAAATCAGTAAAATTGTATGCTAATAACAAAGAACTAAATTCAATTAGCATTGAACAGATAGAATCTTGGCAATTGTTGTTTAAGTTTAAATCTTTGAGAGATTTGTTGATAGAAAAACAATACTTATTCAGTCTTCTGAAATGCAATAACGAATTAATCGCCCCTACTGAATCCAATTTGTACATCAAAGCTTTAAAAGAATACAAATGGACACAAGTAAGCAATTATGTTAAATATTCAAGAACCAATTAAATAAAAAAAAGAACCCATGTATAAGATTAAATTTGGAACAGATGGATGGAGAGAAATTATAGCTGATAATTACACAGTAGAAAATGTGAGTCGTGTTGCAGAAGCAACTGCAAATTGGATACTAAACAGTACAGATAACCTTAGTTGTACTGTCGGTTATGATTGCAGATTTGGAGGCAAATTATTTGCAGATACTACTAGTAAAATATTAGCAGAAAAAGGAATCAAAGTGTATTTAAGTTCAGGCGTTTGTAGCACACCAATGATTTCTTTAGCCAATGTTAAACTAAATACGTTTGCTGGAATCATCATTACAGCTAGTCACAATCCTGCGTCATACAATGGATTTAAAATCAAAGCATCATACGGAGGACCAGCTACTCCAAATGAAATTGAAATCATAGAGTCATTGATAAACTATGCTGATATATTAAAAACAAAACAATTAAATGACTATTTAGAATCAAAATCCATTGAATTAATCGATTTTGAATCCATCTATTTAAATGAAATTCATTCGAAATTCAATGTCAATAAACTCATTGAATACACCTCTCATTTTTCTTATGATGCTATGTATGGTGCTGGTCAAAACGTCATAAAAAAATTATTACCTAACTCTAAAATGTTGCATTGTGAAATCAACCCAAGTTTTAATGGTACAGCCCCAGAGCCCATTCTTAAAAACTTGAATGAACTTTCAACATTGATAAAAAACAATCCCGAAATCTTGTGTGGTTTAGCTACCGATGGCGATGCAGATAGAATAGGTTTTTTTGATTCTAATGGTCAATTCATTGATTCACATCATTTAATCTTGTTATTGATGCAATACCTAACTCAATACAAGGGATTAAATGGTAAAATCATAAAAAGCTTTAGTGTTTCATCTAAAATAGACAAATTAGCTAAACATTTAAATCTTGAAACCATTACCACTAAAATAGGTTTTAAATACATCTGTGAACACATGATTACCGATGATGTGTTGATAGGTGCTGAAGAAAGTGGAGGCATTGCAGTAAAAGGACACATTCCTGAAAGAGACGGTATTTGGATGGGATTGTTGATATTGGAATACATGGCAATATCTGGCAAAAGCATTGAACAATTAATTCAAGACACTTACCAAATCATAGGACCATTTGCTGTTGAGAGATACGACTTACACATTGAAGAGTCAAAAAAACAAGCCATTATTAGTCAATGTAAAAACAATGAATTCACTCAATTTGGAGATTACAAAATAGAAAAAATTGAGAACATGGATGGCTATAAATACCATTTGCCAAACGAAGAATGGGTGATGATAAGACCAAGTGGCACTGAGCCAGTATTGAGAGTTTATGCAGAATCAACCAGTTCCGAAAAAGCTTATAAAATACTAGACACAGTCAAATCCATTTTGCTTGATTAAAACTGTAGTATTCATACTGTCAATTTTCATCATTACAAGTACTTCCGCTCAAGAAGTTGACAGCATAAACTTACTAAAAAAGAGACAAAAAAAAGTCATTATCTATGGCTTAGCTGGCACTACTTTGATTCATACAGGCCTATACCAATTGTGGTATAAAGATTATCCTAGTTCAAAATTTCATTTTATAAACGACAACAAAGAGTGGAATCAAATGGATAAATTTGGGCATGGATTTTCAGCCTATTACTTAAGTGTGGTAGGAACTGAAGCCGCCAAATGGTCGGGCATGAGTAGAAAAAAAGCGATATGGTTAGGCGGAGCTTTTGGAATGATTTTCCAACACCCCATCGAAGTATTTGATGGTTTTTCAAGCGGTTGGGGAGCTTCGTTAGGAGATATTACTGCCAACACGTTAGGCTCAGGACTTTGTATTTCTCAAAATTTACTATGGGATGAACAACGAATTGGTTTAAAATATTCTTTTACTCAAAGTGTGTACGCTCCTATCCGACCAAATGTACTTGGTAAAGACATGAGTCAGCAATTTTTGAAAGATTACAATGGTCAAACATATTGGCTTTCTTGTAATGTATCTTCTTTTATAAAAAACAAAGAATCAAAATTTCCAAAATGGCTTAATCTATCATTGGGATACGGCAGCAATGGAATGATAGGTGGATTTAAAAATGAATGGAAAGATAATAAAACAGGATTAATTTATCAAAGATTTGACATCCCTAGATACCGCCAATTTTATTTTTCACCTGATGTAGATTTAAATCGCATTAAAACAAAACACAAATCCTTAAAACTGGTCTTTAAATTGTTGAATTGTATAAAATTTCCTTTGCCTAGCATAGAATACAACAGTTTAGGTCAAACTAAATTTCATTGGTTAACATTTTAATTACCATTTAATGACGTGGTTTTGCGCATCATTTAATTTCACATTGAATATGGTATCTCCACTTTGTTGATCAATGGAATCTGAGGCATTTCCATAAGTCACTAATATGGTCTGTTTTGAATTTAATTTTTGAAGGGAATATGATTTTTTATCAATGCATTGGTAAGTAGTTCCTGAATATTTTTCTATCCATTTATCTTTGTATATGCTGTATAACTTCAATTGATCCCAACAACTGTTTTCTCCTTCATCTAATACAACTATTTCATTGTTTCCATCGCTGTTTAAATCGCCAGCATCATAAATCAATACATGTTCAGTATAATTAGCTAAAAACATGGGCGGGAAACAACTGAATAACAACTTGCTTTTGTTGGTATTTCTATTTGAAACTAAGATGACTGAATCTAAAATTAAGTCAGAATTTAAATTTCCATTCAAAATGACTTGATTTAAAATACTGTCTTGATTCGGGTTGTTTTTTTTTGATTTTTTTCCAAAATTTTCATATGAATTTAATAACGATTCAAAT
>CAYVDH010000076.1:0-16440 GCA_964450355.1 uncultured Flavobacteriaceae bacterium | reverse complement strand
TAAAAATATGGCATTAAAAGATAATAAAAAACTAAGAGTAGACGCTAAAGATCCTAAATTAGAATTTAAAGCATGGCCAGAATACTATGAATACGATGGTGAACCATTTAATGGGTATGAAACTTATGGTTTTGAGCCAAATGAAAATCCTGCTCAAGGTATAACTATAAGCGCGGAATGTGAATATAGGGATGGTTTTAGAATGGGTTGGTATAGGAAATATTTCCCAAATGGTAATGTAAAGTCTGAAAGGTTGGATTTATTTGAAACGCCTTTGCTTAATATATTTTATAATGAACAAGGGATTGAAGTGGATAGATTTAAGTCAGTTTCTCAAGCATTCTATGATGAAGTAATTGCTGAATATAATATTTTGGATAAATAAAAGAAAATGAATTTTCCTCATCAACAGATTGAACAAGAAAATACAAAGTTTTCTAATTATAGATGTTGGTTATTATGATAGCCTAGCAAAAGTAGTTGCTGTATTAATAAGTAAAAAAAAGAGGAGATTTTTACAAAAATAGTTACATCTGTTGAACCATAAATACCAGGCATGTTTTACAAAAAAGAGCTACCATGTTTATTGTCAATAATAAATGATTTGCCTGAAAATTCATTCGATATAATTATTATAGATGGTTATGTTTATTTGGGAGAGAAAAAACCTGGTTTGGGAGTTTATTTATATAATGCATTAAGTGAAAAATTCCCAATTATTTGATTAGCCAAAAGATATTTCAGAGGTAGTGAGTTTGTAACTCAAAAAATTACAAGAGGAGAAAGTAAAAACCCTTTATATGTTTCATCAATAGGTGTTCCAATAGTTGAAGCTTCAAAAATAGTAAGTCAAATGTCAGGGAAATACAGAATACTTGATGCTATAAAAAAAGTAGATACTTTGACAAAAGAACACAATACAATAATTACATATTCAGTATATTCGTAAATATTAATAAAATGATTATATCTGCTTAATAAAAGTTAGAATTTATTTAGTTTAGCCTGTGCTTGGTCTGTGGCCAAGATTCATGAGGCTGCGACCAACGACTATCGCCTAATTAACCTTTATATTTGTATCTAAGTTTCAAAAAATAGAAAACTTAAGGTTTTTTACAGCAACTATAAATTCATGACAAAAAATAATAGATAACAAAATTGCCAAATTAATATTGGATAGTTATGATTACATAGTAACTAAAAATTGGATTAAAGTTTATGACTTTGTAATTATGCCTAACCATATACATTTAAAACTTTTATTGCAAAAAAGGAAAAAATAGCTTTTCAACGAGATTATTTAAAACATACAGCACAACTTAAATTATAAAATTTAAAAACCAACAATGAAACCAAGGTTTTATCAAAACTACTGTCTTCTCAGGTAGATAGAAAATACCATATATGGGAACGCAGACCCAAGTGGATACAAATAGAAAATGAATTAATTTTACTCCAAAAATTAACATACATACACGCAAACCCATTGCAAGAGCCATGGAAATTGTTTAAGTTTGTTGAAGACTATAAATTTAGCTCAACATTATTTTACAAAAAAGGAGTTCAAAATTTTGAGTTTTTAAAATAAATTTGATGAAATGTTACAAAAGGGCAACTTCAAAATAAGTTAGCAGTGTTTGGACATAGCTCAAGGAGCAAAGCTACATACCAACCACATGGGAAAAGTTCCTTCAATGATTTTGATAATATAAAAAAATTTAGATTTTAGAATCTAGAACGCAGAACGCAGAAGTATGAAGGCAGAAGTTAGAAGTAAAAGCCCAGAACCAATAACAATTCAACAATTAACCAATTAACCATTAACCAATAACCAATAACCAATAACAATTTAACAATTCAACAATTAATTCAACATTTCACCCACTATTGCCAACAAATTTCTATTTTTGCAAATTATGGAACTCGATAAGCATTATAATCACCTTACTGTTGAAGACAAATGGTACAGCTATTGGATGGAAAAAAACTATTTTCATTCCGTCCCCGACCACCGCGAGCCATATACCATTGTCATCCCTCCGCCTAATGTTACAGGAGTGCTACACATGGGTCACATGCTTAACAACACCATACAAGATGTGCTTATTCGCAAAGCCCGAATGGAAGGGAAAAATGCCTGCTGGGTAGCTGGTACCGACCATGCTAGCATTGCTACTGAAGCCAAAGTGGTAAAAATGCTGGCTGAAAAAGGAATTAATAAATCGGACATTAGCAGAGAAGAATTTCTAAAACACGCTTGGGATTGGAAAGAAAAATATGGAGGAATCATTCTTGAACAACTCAAAAAACTAGGAGCTAGCTGCGATTGGCAAAGAACCAGGTTCACCATGGAAGAAGACCTCAGCAATGCAGTTATCGATGTGTTTATCAAATTGTACAACGATGGTCTAATATACAGAGGAACCAAAATTGTCAATTGGGATCCTGTTGGTAAAACAACTTTGAGTGACGAAGAAGTAATTTTTAAAGAAACCAACAGCCAATTGGTGTATGTTACTTATCCATTTACTGACGAAACTAAGCAAGCATTGGGATTAACAGAGAAAGGGCTTGTAGTTGCCACTACGCGTCCTGAAACCATCATGGGAGACGTGGCTATATGTGTTCATCCTAATGATGAAAGATACAAAAAATTAATAGGCAAATCGGTCATAGTTCCTATCGTAAATAGAACAGTAAAAATCATTGCTGACGATTACATCGACATGGAATTTGGAACAGGCTGCCTGAAAGTAACACCAGCTCACGATGAAAATGACAACAAAATTGGAGAAAAACACCAATTAGAAACCATAGATGTACTTACCGATGAAGGTAAAATTCACGAAAGAGCAGTAGTGTATGTTGGTATGGATAGATTTGCTTGCCGCAAACAAATCATCAAAGACTTAGACCAATTAGGACTCATTTCTAAAATTGAACAAATTAAAAACACTGTTGGACATAGCGAAAGAACAGATGCTGTCATTGAGAAAAAAATATCTACACAATGGTTTGTCAACATGAAATTATTCATGGAAAAGTACCCTCAAAGTTTGGAATCGGTGATGAATGACGACATCAAATTTCATCCACCTAAATTCAAAAACACTTACAAACATTGGTTAGAAAACATCAAAGATTGGAACATCAGTCGTCAATTGTGGTGGGGGCAACGCATACCAGCTTGGTACGATGAAAATGGAAAATTTGCTGTAGCAAAAACAGAACAAGAGGCACAACAGCAATTGAGCACAAGTAAGCCACTAAAACAAGACGAAGATGTGTTAGATACTTGGTTCAGCAGTTGGTTATGGCCCATGAGTGTATTCGATGCATTCAAAGAAGGAGATAAAAAAGATTACAACTATTATTATCCAACTCAAGATTTAGTAACAGCACCAGATATCATATTCTTTTGGGTAGCTCGTATGGTGATGGCAGGTTATGCTTTCAATGGACAAAAACCATTCAGCAATGTGTATTTTACAGGCATAGTAAGGGATAAATTGAGAAGAAAAATGAGTAAACAACTGGGAAACAGTCCCGACCCATTGGATTTGATCGAAAAATATGGAGCTGACAGTGTTCGCATGGGTTTATTGTTGTCTTCGCCAGCAGGGAATGATATATTGTATGACGAAGCATTGCTTGAACAGGGCAGAAACTTTTGCAATAAATTGTGGAATGCCTACAGATTGATAAGTCAGTGGGAAGTGCAGTCCGATGACCAATTCAGTTCAGAAATTACAAAATCAAATGAACTGTCCAACCAGTGGTTTACAGGAAAATTCAACGAAGCAGTTAACAGCATACACCAAGCTTTTAAAGAGTACAGATTAAGTGATGCCTTGATGATGACCTACAAATTGATATGGGATGATTTCTGTTCCACTTACCTCGAAATGGTGAAGCCTGAATACGGCAAACCCATCAATGCAACGGCATTAAATCAAATAAAACACCATTACGAACAAGCATTAACGCTGTTGCATCCTTTTATGCCATTCATTACGGAGGAGTTGCATCACGCCATGCACAATGGTACACCTAAAACGGACATGATTTTAAATCAGTTTCCATTGGCAGTTGAACAGACTATTAAAGTAGAAGATAAAGCACTTTCGCTAGTCACCGAAATCAGAAATACAAGAAACAGCAAGGGCATATCACCCAAATTACCCTTGGATGTCATAGTCAAAACCGAGGCGGTAAGCGATTATTTGCAATGGGAATACATCATTAAGAAATTAGCCAACATACAGAATCTCAATTTTAATGCAGCCAAGCCAGAGCAGTGCATCAGCACATTGGTGGGCAAGGAGGAGGTATTTATTCCTTATCACGAAGAGATAAACGAGGAAGAAGAGAAAAAAAAGAGAGAAGAGGAGTTGGCTTATTTACAAGGATTTTTAAAGAGCGTAGAAGCCAAATTGAACAATGAAAAATTTGTAGCCAATGCCAAACCTGAGGTCATAGAAAAAGAGAGGCAAAAGAAGGCAGATGCCGAAGAGAAGATAAAAAAATTAATGGGACAAGGGTAGAATGATTTTTATAAGCATTTGGGCAGCATATCCTCGCCCTTTTGGGTCCGCTTCGCTGCCGTGCTACATTAACATTTCAGTTATGGTCTTTGAAAGCTTTCCACTTTTACTTTTTAATTCAAACTCTTCTTTACATTTTTTGCAATAAAAATCTGCAACAGGTCGATTATTTTCAAATTCATTTAACCCAGATTCCGCATTAGGTTTAGTTATGAAAATAAAAAAGGCAATAAAATCAAGAGTCCTCGCAAGATTTTATGATGCAGGAATAGCAATGCTATTTCAAAGAATAAAATCGAGAAGACGCTTGAGTTTGCAGCATTTTTTATTTGTAATAGAATTCTAATGCGGATTCTGGGTTTAATGGTAAATCGCCACAACTTGGACAATATGAATTGTTTAAAACCCAATTCTCCGTTAATAATCTTGCGATTTGTGAATTGTTTTTATAACCATTTGCTAAATTTGTATTGAATGCTAAATTCATTTTATGCAGCTGATTGCGTTAAAGATTGCAAAGGTAACCCGTCCGAAGGGAACTCCTAAATCATTTTTTTCAAAAATTGAATTAATTGTTATTCCTGTCTCTACTCTTGTAAATTAGATAAGCTTATAAACTGACAAACAAAAGAAAATAGTAAGCCTATAAACTGACGATTTAATAAATATAGTAAAGTCATAGTCTGAGGATGTATCTACTAAAGTATTGACAAATGATATTACTCAATTAACATTATTTTGATTGTATTTTTAACAAACTCATTTTCAATTGTTACAAAGTAAATACCTTTATCGTACGAACTTAAATTGATTAATTGTGTATTTAACCCATTGTTTAGTTCTAATGTATTAGATTGAATCACTTTTCCAACAGCATTTGAAATGGTGTATTTAATAGTACTTTCTTCATTGACATTTATATTTAAATTAAATATGGATGTTGATGGGTTTGGAAATATTGAAATAGAATTTATTCCTCCAATGTTTTTTTGTAATTTAACTGTTTTAGAATATTTAATATCATTTTTCTCATTTTCATATTTAATTCTATAATAAATTGGAGTATTATTGAAAGAAGAAATATTATCTAAATAATTGTAATTTTCCATAATTCCAATCACACCATTACTCTTTATTTTTGCGATAGTTTTGAATACATTCTCTTGTTCTAACTTTCTTTCTAAAGTGTAATTAATATTTTTATAATCTTCAATTACTTGCCATTCAATTTTAGATAAATTATTATTTATTAACGAAGCATTGATTTCAAAATAGTTAATAGGTAAAGCATTTCCAGCAGCTGTAAATGAATATCTACAATTACTAGTACCACAAGAAGCACTGTTGTCATCTACTACTAAGTAATACAAAGTATTTGGTGCTAATAAGAAGCTAACAGTACCACCTGAACCACTTAATGCTTGACAAGTACCCATTTGGGAGCCTAATCCTGGGCATGCACCACTATTAAAACAACTTACTCTTAATCCTCCAGGACAAGGATTACCGCTAATTGTAAAATTAAATGTTACAGTTTGCCACCATAATGTATTATTAGTTACAAATTTATACATATTGCTATTACATGCTGGTTTCCCACAGGTAGCTGGTTCTCCTATTTCTGCAGTTGAAGCACAAAGGCTATCTATTCCTGAATTTAATCCTCCATTAGCATAAATGGAATCAGCACTAGAGCATGCATTGTTTATCATAGGCATAACATAAGTAATCAATAATGTATCTTGACTTACACATCCTCCATTTGTAATTGCCCATCTAAATCTATAATTTCCATTAGTTAGACCCGTTATAGCTGTTGTTTCTGTGGTTGGCGATACTATTGTTGGTGTATTAGGTCCATTAACAAAACTCCATAATCCAGTTCCTATAGAATCTACGCTACCTGTTAAGGTTGTAGAACTACCGCATAATGATTGAAATCCTCCAGCTATAGCTATTGCAGGTAATTTAACTATCACTATTGTGTCAAATGAATTGCTTGCAGGACATGAACCACTTGTAATTTGCCATCTTAAAATATATGTTCCTGTATCGATTCCTAATACCGATGAATTTCTATTATTAGAATCTGAAAAACCTACAGTAAAAGGTCCACTAATTTGACGCCAAGTTCCTATATTAGGTGAAGCATTATTTGCGGCTAATATGACTGGTTGACCGATGCATGAATTAATTTTGGGTCCTGCATTTGAAGTAATAGGTAAATCAGATAAAGTATAAACCACAGTGTCTCTTGAAACACATGACCCATTTGTGGCAGTCCAAACATAACCATAAACTCCTGAAGTAGTAAGTGATAATCCTGAATTATTTAAACTAGCATTACTGATGGTTGAAGATGGACTCACCGTATATTGCGACCAGTTTCCTGTGCCTATTGATATTGAATTTCCATTCAATTGAGTGGCTGTTCTAACACAAATAGCTGAATCAAGTCCTGCATAGGCTGTTGTTGGATTTAAAAATGGCACTAAAACATAAATTGTATCTATGCTTGGTGGACAAACCGCTCCATTTGAAATTTCCCAAACAAATTTATAGGTACCTACAGAAGTTAAATCAGAAATAATTGTTTTTGGATTAACAGGCTCCTCTATAATTGCAGTAGAAGGTCCACTAACTTGTCGCCAATTACCCACACCAACTGCAGCAGTATTAGCTCTCATTTTTACTCTTGAAGGACAAATAGTAGTGTCTGCGCCAGCATTGGAAATAGTTGGTGCTTCATTGTTAGTAATTCTAACTTCATCTGAACGGGAGCAAGAACCATTGGTAACGGTCCATCTGTATAAGAAAATTCCATAACTCAATCCTGTTACAGTACTTGTATTTGAAGTTGGAGTTGTTATAGTTGTTGATGACCCAAAAATTTGTTGCCAAACTGCTGTATTTGGAGATACATTATTGCCAGCAAGTGTAAATCCAGTTGCATTACAAAAAGATTGATCAGGACCAGCATTAGGCACATTAGTTGTATCTGAAATTACAACCGTCATGGTGTCTGTTGTTTGAGGACAACCCCATCTTGTAGGCACAGTATAAGCAAATTTATAAGGAGATCCTGAAGGTGACATATTGGTTACAATTGCACTGTTTGTTGATGTGGTGGTAACTGTTGCTGATGTTCCTAAAGTTTGTGTCCATGTACCTGAGCTGCCTACTGGTCCTAGTAAAGAAGTTGTGCTTTGAAAACATAAATTTTGATCGGTTCCTGCATTTGAACTGATAACCACTGTGTCAAAAACTTCTGAATATTGAGTAGGACAAACACCGTAATTGCTATATACAGTCCATCTAAATTGATAAATTCCTGTAATTAAATTAGTTACCAATGCAGAGCTATCATCAGGATTTGTTATTGTTGGGGAATTTGGAGCTGCTCCTACTAAAGACCAAATGCCGAAACCATTATTAACTTTATTACCATCTAATGTTAAAGAATTGCTTCCACATAATTTTTGAGATAAACCCGCATACGGAGCCGTTGGCAAATTATCAATATTAAATGTAATTGTATCTGAATTGCTAGCACAAGCACCATTTGATATTACCCACGCAAATTTATATTCACCAGATACTAAAGAAGTTAATTTTGCATTTGGAGAATTTGGATTAGAAATTGACCAACCAGCTGGTCCTGAAACTTGAGTCCAAGTTCCAATACCAACTGTAGGTGTGTTACCTGAAAATGTAAATGAATTGCTACAACTATCAACATTTGAACCTGCATTGGAAATTGTTGCCGCTGCAGAAATTGTAATCATCACTGTATCTCTTGTAGGATCGCAAGTTCCACGAATGTTTTTCCATTCTAATAAATATGTGCCATTCGTTAAACCAGTAATGTTTGTATTGTACAATGAGTCGTTTGCAAATGTCACTGCTGGACCACTGATTAATGTCCATACCCCTTTTGCTGGCGATGGATTGTTTCCTGCCAAGGTTAAAGAGGTTGTACCACTAGATAAACATCTGTCAGGGCCTGCATTGGCTAAAGGTGGACCTTGAGAATTATTGGTAGTAATTACAACAGTACTAGAATCTGCTCCACAAAGGTTAGAAACTTTCCATTTAAAGGTATATGCTGTATTAGCAGCTAATCCAGAAACTGAACTTGTAGGACTATTAACATTCCCAAAAGTAACACCAGAAGATGGTGATACCGACCAAACTCCTGTTTCGCCTTGTGCAGGTGCATTTGCGCTTAAATTAATTGTACTTCCATAACAAATTGTTCTTGGTGAACCTGCTGTAACAGCTTGTGGCACGGTTGGAGCAAAAGTAACTCTAACATCAGATTGTGCTTTAGGGCATTTTGGCCCAGCATCCACAATCCATCTGAAAACATAAGTACCTCTATATAGGCCATAGACATAGCTATTGGGATTATTAATACTATCTATCGTAGCAATAGCTGGTCCGCTCACTTGTGTCCATGTTCCAAATCCCCTTCCAGGAACGTTTCCTGCTAAATAAGTAAAACTATCTCCACAAGGTATAAATTGAGGAGTACCTGCATTTGCACCCAAAGGTGTTCTTGAAACGATTACTCTAAAATCAGAGTTAAAATCTAAACAACCCACACCATTTGTGGTTGTTCTTGTCAATCTAACAATATAAGTACCCGCAGTAGTTAAACCGGATAAACTTAAAGGAGAATTTACAGTAGTAGCTGTTGTTGGAGTAATTCCCCATGCTTCAGGAGCTGAAATTATACGGTAAGTAGTGGAATTTCCGCCAGTAGCATTGAAACTAAAAGTAGATGCAGTGATATTACAAGGTAATAAGGTGTCTCTAAGGCCTGTTATTGAAGGTGCTGCTACATAACTTATTGAAACAGAAATAGAAGTTTGGCAACCAGTTAAAGGATTTGTAATAGTGTATGTAAAATTGTAAGTCCCTGTACCATTTAGGTTGCTTACACTTGTAATTGGTGAAGTAGCATTTGAAAAAGTAACTGCAGTAGGGCCACTAGTTTGAGTCCATTGAACTGTTTCTCCTGTATTTATTGGAGTATTTCCAGTTAATAATGCCACTGTTCTTCCATCACAAAAAATTTGATTGCTAGAACTTGCAGTAGTTACAGATTGTGTAGGTGGAGGAACACAAATTCTGATTGTGTCGCTACTATTTACACATGGGCCCGATACAGTCCATTTTAATTTATAACAACCGGTTGACAATCCGCAAACAGTAGCTCCAGAATCATTTAAAGAAGTAAAAGTCACATTGCTAGGTCCTGAAACTTGGCTCCAAGTTCCAATTTGTCCTCCAAATCCATTGCCACCAAATGTTGCATTTAATTTATAACATTGAGTGGTTGAATAGCAATTTCCTAAATTTACAAGATTTACTCTGGTACTTACAGGAGAACGTCCTCCATAATTAGTAATAACAACATCATCTGAAGTAAAACACAAATTTGTATTTGTTATTGTCCATCTTAATGTTGTTTGACCTGCAGAACCAATGGCTGTTGAAAAAGTAGAAGTTGCAGAATTACTATTATTGATAATCACTCCGGCATTATTTGACCCAACAATAGACCATTGGCCGGTTTCATTTACTCCTGGAGAATTGGCGGCTAAAGTGCTGCTTCCTGGGCAAGCAGTTTGATCGGGACCCGCATTGGCTGTTGTAATTGGCAAAACAGTAATTCTTACATCGTCAAATATTTTTACGCCATCTCTACATGTAGTAGATAATCTAAAAGTATAAGTTTGATTGGCTGAAAATCCTGTAACAGTTGTATTTAATGTATTGGGATTAGTAATTGTCACAGAAGGACCTGCTACTTGCGACCAAGTAGTAGTTGCTGGCAATTTTAACAAACCACTTCTAGAACCAGTTAAAAGCATAGGTTGGTTTCTACAAATAGATTTGTCAATATCTGCATTAACAGAACAATTTTGTGCTTGAACTATAATTGCATAACTAAACAATAAAAACAGTAAGGCTTTTTTCATATTTATTACTTTTTAAAAAATTAAGTAAATAAATAACAATTTTTATACCAATATAATTTTATAGCCCCTTAAATAAACTTAAATTTATATAAAATTAAGTTTATTTTCACTTAGTTACTAAATGTTTTTTAGATTTTTTTTAAACTGTATAATAGTTTACATAACAGTTTATTGTATAATGAATGTAAGCAAGTATGCTCATAATTGACTAATTAGGCGGCAGTGGTCGGTCTCAGCCTCATGGATCTTGGCTACAGACCAACCACTGGGAAAAACGGTCTGCAGCTATCCGAAGGGCGGGACATTAGCAGCAATTGTAATAAGATGTAAAACGATAAAATTAAAACAATTTTTCCAAACACAATCAGAAACTTAAGCCTTTCGGGTAGGTGATGTAATGCGTTGTTATTTCACTATTCAAATGGTTTTCAGTTTTTGTCTTTTGGTTCATCAGAATTTGCAGGTCTTACATTTCGTTTCATATCTTCATCACAAGCTCCAAACTCTAAAAAGTTTTTTTGTGCCTGTCTTAAAGAAGTTGGGTTTGCGCCACCTTCATAATTTGGGTCGTCAAGTTGAATTGGGTCGTCTTCCCAAAAGCATACAGGACAAATGTCATAAGTTCCATTTGATTTCTCTGCAAAAGTTTTGTGCCCACAACAAGGACAAGCAAATTTTGAATTAGCTGTCAATATTAGTAATGCCTTTTCTAATGCTTCTTTGTCAAAACCGATAGATGGACTTGTTACAACCCAACGTTTTTTTATATACTCTGGCAAAGCGTTTATTGATAGGTCATCATCAATGATAACATAATTTTGTTCTTTTCCTTTTTGTTCAACCCATTCTTTAATTTCAGTTCCTCTGTCCAACAATTGACTTATTTCAGTTTTGTTGTTTATTTTAGTTATTGATTTAAAGTTTAATCCTCTTAATCTAAAAATCTCTTTCCATTTAGTTTCGTCATAATTTATTCTATGAGTTGTTGTCAAAACAATTGAAGCATTTGTTCTTTTATAAAGGATTGATAAGTAGTTAACGGCTCTTTCGTTCAATTTCATAAATCCGTCAGAATGTATTTCTGTCTGTCGCCAATTAGGTGTCGTTTCTAAAACTCCGTCTATGTCTAAAAGTATAGTCATTCTGTTTCGTGTCGGTCTTTATATTAGCGCATAACTTATTTATAAACTCGATAAAGTACCCTTTACCTCTACTATTTTGTGTGTATCAGAAAAATTACTCATTTCAATTTTCAATCTTTTGTTTTTACTTTTTTCAAAATTAAATCATTCAAATGAGATTTCAAATAGGTAAAATTGCCAAATAGGGGCATTTTCAAATTACAACTTCATTTCATCTTTCTGCTGTTTAATTGAATTAAAAAATTTTTTCTTACTTTTGAAATAAAGTGTTGATTGCATGGTAAAATTAAAATAACATGTTTAAATAATGATATAAAGTACTGTAATCCTCCCAGAAATTAAACTGCATAAAAAGAAATATGATAATGAAAAGAATAACAATTTTAATCATAATACTCCATTTAACAATTAGTGGAAATAAATTGTATTCCTTTGTTAATATTGATATTTTTGATTCTATCAAATTCAATGAAAAAATTATTTATAAAAACAACAAAACATTAAACAATAACCTCTTAGTTTATTATTCTGATTCTTTAGGTGCCTTAGTAAATGACTCAAATTGTTTTATATGTGTAAAATTTAATTCACATAGTTTTATTTTAAAAAACAAAACTAACAGCATTGATTTTATTCAACTTAAATACATCAAGTTAAAATTGAATTTTTTAGGATTACATCTGTATTTTAAACAGAAAAAATATCTACAAATAGATTTTATTATAAATAATAGCTATGCACTAACATCTTTATTAAAAAGAAATGAAAAATTTAAAATCATAGAAATATAAAAAATCATAAAACTCTTAAGAACTCTTTGTTATTCTGTAAAACATGACTTCACTCAATTTGATTAAAAAAAGATGAGTATAAACTTGAATAAAATACTGTTATATAGCTTTATCGCCTTTGTTTTTATGTGTTGTTCTTCTAAAAAGCAAATATGTAAAAATGAATGTAGTCATAATATTTTAGGTTCTATCATTAGAGTTCAAGACTCAAATGAATTAAAATACTTTTTTTTGCAAGTAACCAATTCTAACGTAAAAATATTTGATACTATTTTTAATCTTCCATACGATGTTTTCAATCGTAAGCTTTTAGATGTTTATGATTTTAATAAAATTTATTCAATTAGTGCTTTAGATACTTTAACAATTAAATTTTTTCAGTATCAACTTAAGGATACAATTGCCCCTTTAGATGTGCAAAATAACATTCTAAAAGATACATCAGTTATTTATTCAAATGATATTTTTGAAAGTTCAAATATGATATGGTATTGTAGAAATGGTTATTTACCATTTAATGGAAGTTATGAAGGCCCAACTATATATATAAATCATAGGAGGTGTATGAATATTACTAAATATCATTTTACAAAAGATTGGTAATGATTGCCTTTCTTGGTTTTTAACCTTAAAGTAAACTCTAAACAATTAGCCATAAACAATTTGTTTCTTAATGAAATTCTTTATTAATTATCAGGCTTTTTATAACACCACTCTTCAATTTTTTGATTGTTTTTATACCTGTAATAATTGGTAGTTTTTGAATTGTAATTAGGGTCTGCTGAAAAACAATAATTATTTTAAAAATAGATAATTAGCTTTACATTTGAGAAATCAAGTGCAAGGTAAAATGAAAAAAAGCAATAAAAACCGTGCATCACGCACGGAATACATCAGTCAAAAACAACTTACTTTGGCTGGATTTGAGAGTCCATTTTCAAAAGAATTAAATCCAAACAATCGTTGGGTTAAGCTTTCAAATCAGCTACCATGGGATGATTTAGTTTCTATTTATCTTCAACATGTTCCAGAAAAAGATACTGGTCGTCCACCCATCAATCCAAGAGTGGTTTTAGGAGCTATTATTATAAAACACATGTGCGACTTAGACGATAGAGAAACAGTAGCACAGATAAGTGAAAACATCTACATGCAATATTTTTTGGGTTACACTTCCTTTACTGATGTAGCACCATTTGATGCTTCCTTATTTGTTGAATTTCGCAAACGTTTGGGATTAGAACAAATCAATGCAATTAATGACAGAATTAGCAAGATAAAGCAAGAAACTCAATCAAAAAACAGCAACAAAGAGGATGAAGATAATAATCCTCCTACACACAAAGGGACTATGATAATAGATGCAACAGCATGTCCACAAGACATAGCTTATCCCACCGATTTGGATTTGCTGAATGATGCCAGAGTTAAATCAGAAGAACTGATAGATACAGCCTTTGCATTTACAACCTTAGAAACCAAGCCAAGAAACTATAGAGAAAAAGCACGAAAAGAATATTTGAAAGTCGCTCAGAAGAAAAATAAAACAAAAAAAGAAATTAGGCATGCTATCAAAAAACAACTTGGATACCTTAGAAGAAACATCAGCTCAATTCATGAGTTATTAGACCAATGCCCTTCCATTCCATTCGATAAAAAACAATACAAATATTTTTTGGTAATACAGCATTTGTACAATCAACAAAAAGCCATGTATGAATCCAAAACACATAGCATTGAAGACCGTTTGGTTAGCATTCATCAACCACATGTTCGTCCAATAGTAAGGGGAAAAGCAAAATCAAAAGTTGAGTTTGGGGCAAAAATCAATGTTTCATTAGTAGATGGAATGGCGTTTTTAGAAGACCATAACTGGAACGCTTACAATGAGGGAAGTAAATTGCAATCAAATGTCGAAAACTACAAAATCAGATTGGGATATTACCCTGAAGAAGTGTTGGTAGATCAAATATATTGTACAAGAGAGAACAGAGCCTTTTTAAAGGAAAGAGGAATTAGACTCAAGGCGAAACCGCTGGGAAGACCTAGTAAACAGGCATTGTCAAATCAAGTAAGACCAGGAGAACGCAACCCAATAGAAGGCAAGTTTGGACAAGCTAAAACAGCATATGGATTAGCTAAAATTAAAGCAAGACTTGCTAAAACAAGTGAATCTTGGGTTGCTAGTATCATTTTAGTGCTTAACTTAGTCAATTTGGCTGAGGGGGCACTCTCATGTCTTATTTTTTATGTGATGAAAGTTATAGATTTTATTATTGACAAACCTTTTTATAATTCTTTTGAAAATCCTAAAATGATGAAAATTTCATGTTGAGTTTTTCAGCAGACCCTATTTAATAACTACAGTTGAGTTATTTTCTTCTACACAATGGCTTATGATGTTGCCACTTGAATCAAATTCAATGTTCCAATTTGTGGGAATAATTTCTATAGAATAGCCATTGTTTTCACTTTTTGAATTGTATGTATTTTCAATGGTTTTACTTGAATTTATTAAATGATAATTTGGGTTTGGATTATTAAAAATGATGATGCTGTTGCTATCTATTGAAAAGGTGTCAATGCCTGTTCCATAATATCCAATTTGGTTTATGATTCCTGATGGAAAATAATTAAATTGAATACCAACTTTTATTCTAGGGTTTATAGGTTCTTTTAAATTATAATATTTGCTTTCAATATAGAATGAGTCTTTATTATTTATCACATCATAGGAATAAGAATAATTTGTTTCTACCTGTTTGTATTTATAGGCATGATCATGTTTTGTAATTACTTGAGAAAATCCAATAAAATAGTTAAATATAAAAATGATAATCAAATTATTTTTTGCTTTTGACATAGGGATTTTATCTGGTTTTTCTGTTTTTTTATATTTGCTTTCAGACTTTGGTACATAGCAAATGTAGGCGTTATTTATATAAAGGCAATGGCTTTTGGTTTGTTACATTTAAACATTCAATTCTACATTCCAACAAACGAAAATCACCTTAAAGGAAAAGAAAAATTATTTTGAATACTCCCAATTATTATAACAATTTAACCAAAAATTGCCTGCGGGTAACAACTTTAATTTTGCTTGTTTTTCCGTTAAATTATACTTTAAAATATTATCATACCAATTTTGGTAAAATTCTTTAACATTCAATGCAGGATTAGAAGAAAATTTGTTCGTAGAATCTAAATATTTTTTTTTAAAACTTGGATATGGAGAAAATTCATTAATTTCTTCAAAAATAACTAAATTAATTAAAAACATAGACTCTGTAGATAAGGTATATTCTGTATTTTTATGCAAATATATTTGATAACAAGGACTTGGATGATTTCCATAAAAGATAGCTTTATAACAACATAGCTGATTACTATCCTTATATTTTAATAATTTTTCGATTATCTTTTTTTTATATTCCCAATCTAAATTAATATTCTTAACAAGTTGATAACTAGAATCCTTAATAAAACTAAAATCTGAGTGTTTGAGAATAGAAGTATATTTCTTTTGTTCAACAAAGGCTGTCTTTAACTTTTTATTATTACAAGACAGTAAAGCACAAAAAATTATTATTATATTTAAATATTTGAGAAGTATAATATGATCCAAGCTATTAAATCCTTGCCTAAAGCCCTTATCGAATACATTACAAACAGTAATCATAATTTTTAATTTAAAATGGATAAGAATATTTAATTTTTATTTTCTTAATTCTATTATTTATTATATAAATATAGCCATAAAAAGTCATATTGTTTTTATAATTATGTAACAATATATTATATATACCATTAGAACTATAATTTATGCTTAAAGATTGTAATGTGTAATAATTTTTAAAAAAATCATATAATTGAATACTATCTGAAAAATCAACAGCAATTTCCCATTCAATTGAAATAATTTTTTTCATTTTTTCATCTAGATATATTGAAGTTAAAGTATCTTTAGTCTTTATTG
>CAYVDH010000075.1:0-16497 GCA_964450355.1 uncultured Flavobacteriaceae bacterium | reverse complement strand
AAGAGTAAAATCGAGAAGATGTTTGTGATTGAAGCATTTTTTATTAGTAATAGAATTTTATTGCAGATTCATGGTTAAAAGCTTTTTAAATTAATACAGATAACTTTTAATTAGTTAAATCCAATAACCTGAAAAAATTCATTTTTGTTTCGGGGTCATTGAACTTGCCACTGAATTCCGCAGTGGTGGTATGGCTGCTGTCGTCTTTTATTCCTCTACTTGCCACACATAAATGCTTAGCATTGATAATTACAGCCACATCTTCGGTGTTTAAAATTCTCTTTAACTCATTAGACACTTGCATGGTCATTCTTTCCTGAACTTGTGGTCGTTTGGAAAAATACTCAACTATTCTGTTTAGTTTAGATAATCCAATCACTTTGCCATTAGGAATATAAGCAACATGAGCTTTGCCAAAAAATGGAACAAAATGATGCTCACAATAAGTATAAAAATTAATGTCTTTTTCTATCAACATTTCGGCATACATAAATTTGTTTTTAAAATGTGAAGATTCAGGTTTTAACTCAGGATTTAATCCCCAAAAGGATTCATTGACATACATTTTTGCTACTCGCATAGGTGTACCTTTCAGGCTGTCGTCTGTCAAATCTAAACCTAAAGTCTCCATTATTTTTTGAAAATGCTCTGCAATGATTTGGATTTTTTCATCATCACCTTTTTCAAAGGCATTATTAACCATGGGTGTATTTAAATTGGTAAAGTAGTGCTCGTCTTCCAATTCATTGTGTTGATTATCCATTGTATTCTACGTAGTTGTTTTCGGTTTCGTATAATTTTATTCCTAATTCAAATTTTGAGTCAAGTTTATCTCTCAACAATTGATAGATGACTATTGCAATATTTTCAGCACTTGGATTTTTATCATGAAATTCTGCAACATCCAAGTTTAAATTTTTATGGTCAAATCTGTTTTCTATTTCTGTTCTAATCATTTGCTTTAATATTTTTGTATCAATCACATACCCTGTTTCTGGGTCAATTTCTCCAGTTACTTTAACTTCTAAATTGTAATTGTGTCCATGGTAATTTGGATTATTACACAAACCAAAGACTTCTTTATTTTTTTCGTCAGACCAATTGGGGTTATGCAATCGATGTGCTGAATTAAAGTGAGCTTTTCTAAATACGGATATTCTCATTGTTATTATCTAATAAACTATTAAAGTTGAAATAAGTTTTAAAATAGGAAACAAAAGTAATTAATTATTGCCAAATCAATTTTTTTGTAAAGAAAATTAAGCCTTTTAAATACATATTAACCTTAAACAAACAGTAAATTAATGATAATTTAATGCATTTTTATTTTTATTACAATATGTTGTTACAAAATAATGATTATAAGTCATATATATACTGTTTAATTTTGATTAAACGAAGTTTTTTATTTAGTTATAAAATATTTTAATCAGTTCATTTATAATTATATAGGTTGTTTAATGAAGATTAAACAAAGTCATTTATCATCTATTAAACAATTGAAAATGTGAGTATTGAGTTTATTGTTTAAACAATTAAATACAGTTGTTAAACAAAATCCTTAGATTATTCAAATTATATGTTTCAATTTTGTACCATAATATTAAACACAATGGCTCAATTAAATTCAAAACATCACACATTATACAATGCCATCATGATTGAATTACCAAGCATGAAACACATGGCATTGATGCTAACTAAAAACACCGATGATGCCAATGACCTTGTTCAAGATACTTTATTGAAAGCGCTGAAATACACTGATAAATTTTCCGAAGGCACCAATCTTAGAGCATGGTTGCTTACCATATTAAAAAACACGTTCATCAACAATTACAGAAGAATGATGAAACGCAATACCTTTTTAGATACAACAGATAACACTTACTTTTTGGATTTACCATCTCACAAAATTGAAAATGAAGGTGAATTGACTTTCATTAGAAAAGATTTGGAAAAAGCCATTTCTCAATTACCTAAAGATTTGAAAGTGACATTTTTATTGAATGTAGAAGGGTTTAAATACCACGAAATAGCTGAAGAATTAAACATTCCTATTGGAACTGTAAAAACTCGTATATTTGTAGCCAGAAGAGTTCTTAGAAAATCATTGCATGCATATGGTGATTTGATAGGAATTGGTAAAATGGCTAATGAATAACACGTATTTATACTTGCTAATTGGAACAATTTTCTTTCCACTCATCTTGTCGTTTGACAAAAAAGTAGCCTTTTATAAAAAAGTAAAATACTTTATTCCCGCTTCTCTCTTTACTGCAACTTTGTTCGTATTATGGGACATTTGGTTCACAGACTTAAGAGTTTGGGGTTTTAATTCCAATTATGTCTTAGGCTATTATTTTTACCATTTACCAGTCGAAGAAGTTGCATTCTTTTTCATTGTTCCATATGCTTGCCTTTTTATTTATGAGTGTGCTCGTGTTTATTTAGCCAAATACGATTCCCTTGAAGAGTTACATCGATGGATTACCTTCATGTTTTTTGGAATGGCTAGCAGTTTTTTATATTGGTTCAATGATAAATTATATACAGGTGTTGTTTGTTTGGTTGTTACTTTCATTCTAGGAACACATTTGATAGTTATACGCAGAAGGTACATGGGTTGGTTTTATGTCTCCTTTTTTATCAGCTTAATACCCATGTTAGTTGTCAATGGAATTCTTACTTCCAAACCAGTTGTGTTTTACGATCATGAGCAAAATTCAGGCATACAATTAGGCACCATCCCACTCGAAGATTTTTTGTATAATTTATCTATGTTAGCTATGTGTACTGGATTATACGAATGGTTTAAGAGGATGCATCTTCGATACCAGTTACGCCACCAGAAACTACCATCTTAAAGATGGCTGTTGAATTGTTTTTTAAAGGTTTTATTTTGCTGTTTTCTACCAAATATAAATCACCCATGAACCCATACGACTTAGGAAAATATACTGCAGAAAATCCTTCAAGTCCCAATATGCTTAAGTCTTTATTGGTTATAAACCCTATTTTGTAAATACCATCTTGATTTAAAGAAACCAAAACAGCTTCATTAAATTTCTTTTTATCTCCTACAAATGCTTCTATTAAATCTTTAACAGATGAATACAGCAATTTAATCCCTGGGGTTTTTTCTAGCCAATCATCAAACCAATCGATAAAGGGTTTGGTGATGTAACTGGAACCTAAAAATCCCAAAAAGGTTATAACCACTAATAAAATTAAAATTCCTAAACCTGGAAAATGGTCTTTCCCTAAAAAATTGTCAATGGTGTTAAATAGCCAAACAATGACTCCTATGGTTGCTGCTAAAGGAATAGTAATCAATAACCCACGTAAAAAATAATTGAAAAAACGATTAAATAATTTTTTCCTTCTATATGCACTGTTAAACGTATTCATGTTTGTATTTAAATTAAATCTTTTCCAATGTCTTTTCTGAAGTATTTATTCTTAAATTGAATAATTTCAGCGTTGTTTAACGATTGGTTCACTGAGCTTTCAATGTCATTGCCAAACGAGGTAATGGCCAATACTCTTCCTCCATTTGTGATAGTTTTGTCGTCTTTTACTGTTGTTCCAGCATGAAATACCATTGAATTTTGAACTTGTTCTAAGTTTTGAATTTCATGGTGTTTTTCAAATGCCTCAGGGTAGCCACCTGATACCATGAATACTGTACTAGCTGTAGATGGATTGACTTTCAACTGGTATTGATTTATTTTGCCATCACAACAATGTTTAAATAGCTCCACCACATCAGATTCTATTCTTGGAAATACCACCTCGGTTTCAGGGTCGCCCATTCTACAATTGTACTCAATCACGAAAGGATTTCCATTCACATTCATCAATCCAATGAATATAAAGCCTGTGTAGTTAATACCCATGTTTTTCAATCCTGCTATGGTAGGTTTAATGATTCTGTCTTCTACCTTGTTCATAAATTCTTTGTCGGCAAATGGAACTGGAGAAACAGCTCCCATGCCTCCTGTATTTAATCCAGTATCTCCTTCGCCTATTCGTTTGTAGTCTTTTGCTTCAGGTAATAATATGTAATCATTTCCATCTGTTATTACAAAGCAACTAAGTTCTATTCCTTTTAAATATTCTTCGATTACGACATGGTTACCTGCATTGCCAAATTTCCCATCCAACATGGATTTTAACTCTTTTTTAGCTTCTTCTAAATCGTCTAAAATTAACACCCCTTTACCAGCGGCTAAACCATCTGCTTTTAACACATATGGTGCTTTAAGCTGTTCTAAAAAAAGGTAACCTAGTTCAATGTTATCTTTGTTAACTGTTACATATTGTGCTGTAGGAATTTGGTTGTTTACCATTAGTTTTTTTGAAAAGTCTTTACTGCCTTCTATTTGAGCTGCTGCTTTATTGGGGCCACACACTTGCACAAAGTTCAATTCGGGGTCGCTTTCAATAAAATCTACGACACCTTTCACCAAAGGGTCTTCATTTCCTGGAACGATTAATTGTATATAGTATTGAATACAGGCTTCTTTTATTTTTTCAAAATTAGTGGACTCGAAATTTAAGTTGATGCCGCACTGAGCCGTACCAGCATTTCCAGGGGCTATATAAAGCGAATCACACCATTTGCTTTCTTTTATTTTTTGAGCAAATACATGTTCTCTGCCACCACTGCCTAAAATAAGAATATTCATCAGGCAAAATTAAATTGAACTAGACATTTGTTACCAACAAGTTGTTAAAAAAGATTTGATTTATTTACTAAGTTCGTTATTCTTGTATTCAATGATTGAAAAAAACAATAAAAAAATTACCAATGCCTGGTGTATGTACGATTGGGCTAACAGTGTTTTTCCACTCACCATTACCTCAGCTATTTTCCCTATATATTGGAACAGTCAAACAGAACAAGGGGTGAATTTTTTAGGACAACATTTATCAAATACCACCTTTTATGCTTTTTGTATTTCCTTTGCTTTTTTAGTTGTAGCATTTATAAACCCAATTCTAGGTGGAATAGCAGATACTGCTGGAAATAAAAAATCTTTCATGAGAATGTTTGTTATTTTAGGAAGTGTGAGTTGCGCCATGCTTTTCTTTTTTGATAAACACAATATTTGGGTAGGAGCAATAGCATTTATATTTGCTACCATTGGATTTGCTGGAAGTATAGTTTTTTACAATGCTTATTTACCTGAAATTTCAACTAAAGATAAAATGGACAGCCTAAGTGCAAGAGGCTTTTCATTTGGTTATGTTGGTGCAGTACTTTTACTCATCATGAACTTGATCCTCATCATGTTTCCACAATTAGTATTTGATGTTCAATCCAAAATCGAAACATTAAAATTAGCTAACCCTCAATTGACTCAACCCGAAATAGGAAAAATGGCAAAGTCGAGTTTTTCGGGTATCTCTAGTCGTATTGCTTTTGTTTCTGTTGGAGTTTGGTGGTTTTTATTCTCTTTAATTCCATTTAAATATTTACCAGTAAATAAAAATAAAAAAGCTGTCATCTCAATTAAAAAAGGGTATCAAGAAATCAACAAAGTATTTAAGCTCATCAAAAAAAATAAAAGCATTAAAGATTACCTTACAGCCATCTTTTTCTCAAGCATGGGTGTGCAAACCATCATGTATGTCGCTGGTTCATTTGGCGATAAAGAACTAAAATTGCCTAAGCATGTGCTCATAGTTACCATATTAATCATTCAGTTGGTGGCAGTTTTAGGAGCATATCTTACTTCTAAATTGAGTAAGAAAATTGGAAACATCAAAACCTTGATGGTATTGGTCTGTATTTGGATTTTTGTCTGTTTTTACGCTTACTTTGTTCATGGCGAACATCAGTTTTATTTTTTAGCTTCAGTAGTAGGACTGATCATGGGTGGAATACAGAGTCTTTCTAGAAGTACTTATGCCAAACTCATTCCTTCAGATTCCGATGAAAACACCTCGTATTTCAGTTTTTATGAACTTACAGAAAAAGTAGCCATTGTGATTGGTACTTTTGCCTTTGGAGCCATAGAACTAGTGATGTATAAAATCACAAACGAAACTAGCATGAGGTATTCTATCGTTTCATTGTTTTTGTTTTTTGTAATCAGCATCGTTTTGCTAATTAGGCAAAGAAAGGTAATTTAAGACGTTGAGTTAAAACACATACCCTAAATTGAAACTTCCATTCAATTGTTGAATAGGTTGAGATGAATAAGTATTCAATGACTTAGGTTGTTTTATGTTGGCTGAAATAAAAAATGAGTTAATGAAATAATCTAAACCCAATTGCATGGATAAAGTAGTTGCACCTGAATGATGATTGAAAATTCCATAACTTTTGTCTTGCTCACTTTTAATCCATTCTACACCAATGTTAGGTATCAAATAAGATTCACAGCCAATTCTTTTTTTATACATACCTACAAGTTGTGTGCTGTAGATGTTGCCTAATTGAAAATTCAATTCGTTTTTATAGTTCATTAAAAATTGACTCACGGAATTAACAATCACTTTGTTTTTTTTGTATGTCATTTGATTGTTCAATGAAAACGAATAAGCGCCATTGCCTGTTTGTAATCCAATTGGATACATGGTTTTTTCTTCATCTCTTTGTTGGTATTTCCCCGTTGGTATTTTTAGGCCACCACCAGCCCACCACATGAAATTTTGATCTGTCGAATCATTTGGTTTTAATATGGAATAATTCAACATCATGGTTGCGTCTCCAATGCCATTTACATGAATGGTCTTATTGCTTTGTTCGCGCGAAATAGATTTGTATGGTAAAGCAAATACCATTTGCAATCTTTTATTTGGGTAATATCTGAACCAAAGATCTGTACTTAAGTAATTGTCTTTGATAACTCTGTTTGTGCCATTGTAATTCTCAGGGGTATTAGGATGTTGAAATGCATTGTACATGGTTCGCAATCCAATAATGTTTTTGTTGAATTGAGGTATGATGCCATTGATATTGGTGCCAGAGATACCACAGCCACAAATATCGCAAGCTTTGGTTTGATGTGTTATGATTAATAAAATATAAAAAGGGATTAATTTCATGGTTCTGAGTAAAGTTTATTATTGGTAAATTCGTAATCGGTTAATGTGTTTAAAAATAAAACGATGTTTTGAATTTCGTCTTGTTTTAATTTTAGTGGTTGAGAAATTCTATGATCTAATGTTTTTGATTTTTTGATGTTTTCAGAATAGTGATTCATCACTTCATTTAAAGTCCTGAACCTTCCATCGTGCATGTATGGATATGTCAAAGCAACATTTCTTAAACTTGGTATTTTAAACAGTCCTTCATCAGAATGATTCAAGGTGATTAAATACCTGCCTTTGTCTTTAAAGATGGAATCGATGCCATTGTTTACAAATTCAAATGAACTAAATAAAGGCTCGGTATGGCACGAATTACAATGTGTTTTAAACAATGCATATCCCTTATTTTCATCTGGGGTAAATTGTTCTTTACCTTGTTTTACCTTGTCGTATTTGGAACCAAAAGATTGTATTTTCCCAATGAATTGGGTAAGGGCATAAAAGAGTTTTTGATCGTTGATGCTATCAACAAAAAATGCATTTTTAAACAAGGTTTTATAGGTTGAATTTTTGTTTAATTTTTTAATCACATTTCCCATAGTTTCATTCATTTCCAAATGATTGGTAATGGGGGCTAGTGGCATGATTTCTAAATGGTTTATACCACCATCCCACATGAAATGGGGATGCCAAGCCAGATTGAAAATAGGAGGGGAGTTTCTGGTTCCTATTTTGTTGTTAACCCCTGTACTTAAAGCGACATGGTGATCAGCAAATGCATGAGCTTGATTGTGACAATTAGCACAAGATACGCTGCTATCTGAAGATAAAATTGGGTCGTAAAACAATAGCCTACCTAATTCATAACCTTTGTTGGAGAAAGGGTTGTTTTCAAAATTGTAAACAGGTTTGCCAATGTAATCAGGTACAGTGAAGGAATAGGGATTCTCTTCTTTTTTGGGTTCATCAATACGCTCACACGATAATGTAAGTATGGAAAGAGTTGATATGAAAATCAACTCTTTCTTTAAATTTATAAATTTCATTTTATGGATGAATGTGGTCGAAACTGATGTTGTTATAAAAGTCAGTTGCAGCTTGTTTAGCATCTGCTCCAGGCATGGTGATGTTGTTTTTTGTGCTTACACCATCAATGGTATGCCACAATCTTGCAGGATTTGCAATTAGGTGAATTTGAGGAGTTGCAGAAGGGCTAACGTTTAAAATAGCTCCGTTGAAATTTGTGTTTTTAACAGTCACTATGTTGTTACTTCCTTTGAATCCGCCTAAATGTAAAGAAAAATCGCCAGTACTTGAATTAGGTGATTTCCCTTCGGCCTTTAACATGATGTAGCCACTGTTCCAAGTCCAAAACATGTTGTTGGAAGTAGATAAGGCACCTGTTTGTGCTCCCGATACATTTCTTGTGCTATCCACTCCCATGGTGTATTGCATTTCCGTGTATGTAGCAGTAGGAACATTGCTGATGTTCAATATCAAGGAATTAGAATTTGAAGCATCTAACAAAAAATAACTTTCAGGGTGCGACCACCATGTTCCATCTGATTTTTTAAATTTGATGTTACTAACATAATATTCAAAAGTAGTGAAATAAAGTTTTTCATTTTTCATAGGATGAAACAATGTGTCATTTAATTTGAATTCGGCACCACTCATTGCCCACTGGTGTTCAAATTCAATTTTAACATTACCGTATGTGGTGGTATTGTTGTCATTTTGTTGAAGATTGTCCTCTTTTTTACAAGAATTTAATGACAATAAAGAGATAAATAAGCTGAATATAATTGCGGTTTTTAATGTATTTTTTTTCATGATTTTTTTAATGTTAATTGAGTGTTTTCTTAAGTTCATAAGAGTTAATTTGTAGTTAAAATGAATTAACAAACAAAACATTCAATTCTGAAATATTCAGAATGGGTAAGACAAGGAATTCCTTATCAATAAATTCAATAAGAAATTAACATTAAAAAATAGGAGGATGAAAGGGCAAATTAATATAACCTGCGCTTAATTTAGAGAAGTATAAAGAGTTGTGAATTAAATTAGAATTACAAAGCAATTCAAAATTAATTTTGCTTGAATTTTGAATGGTAAAATAAGGTATTTCAAAATTTAAAAAAGAATAAGGTACACTTTCATTTGCTGGTACATTTTCTGATTCATTCAATTGAGCAGTAAGGTGACATTTTCCCTCGCATTTTTTTTCAGGCTTGTTCAGATTAATACAATTTTTAATGAATTCCGATTTGTTTAATTGGTATTTAATGATGATGCTCGATTTGGTGATAAAGCCAAATGATATTACAAAAATAAGCAATATGGAAAACAACCTAGTCAAATTCATTGAAAAGGTAATATGAATAATGATTGAAATACAAATAAAAAAAGAAAAAAGAGTTTTATATATTTATTTATTCAAATATGATTATAGTCATAAAATCTTTGATAATAACATGAATAAGTTTGCAGTAAAAATTACAACAATTATATGAATAAAATTAAATTAATTTTCGTGTCAATTTTTGCAAGTTCAATGATACTTTCATCATGTGGAAATGCAAATAAGCCTGAAACTGAAAATACAGGAAATAATGTTACAAACACAGAAAGTAAAAATGATGAAAAAAAAGTAGGGGATTATGACCCAAAAAGAGGAGAAGGGAAATACGATGAAACAAATGTGAAATTAGGAGCATTAGATTTAACTCTTGCTAGCAAAGGTGAATCCATATCATCCACAAAATGTAACTCATGTCATAAATTAACTGATGAAAAGTTAGTGGGTCCAGGTTGGAAAGGTGTTACATCAAGAAGAACAGCACCTTGGATTATGAATTTTATTACAAATCCTGACCCAATGATAGATAAAGATCCAGAAGTTCAAGCGCAATTAGAATTGTGTTTAGTTAGAATGCCTAATCAAGGTTTAACAGACGAAGATGCAAGAAATATTTTAGAATTTATGAGAAAAAACGATGGAGTTAATTAACAATATAAATATATAATTATGAATATCAAAAACAAATTATTTTTAGCTTTTATAGTCTTTAGTTTTTTTTCATGTAAACCAAAGAATTCAAGCAATGCAGTGAGTGGCGATGCCTCAAAGACTTATGTTGCACCAGGCAAATATGATGAAGTCTATAACTTTGTATCTGGTGGTTTTAATGGACAAATGAGTGTGTATGGATTGCCAAGTGGTAGGTTGTTCAGAAACATTCCGGTGTTTTCAGTTGATCCAGAAAAGGGATATGGATATTCAGAGGAAACAAAGCCTATGTTAAATACTTCACATGGTTTTGTTCCATGGGATGATTTGCACCACATTGAATTATCTATGACAAAGGGAGAACAAAATGGCAAATGGGCCTTTGCAAATGCAAACAATACTCCTAGGTTAGCAAGAGTTGACTTAAAAACTTTTAGAACGGCAGAAATCATAGAATTACCAAACAGTGGAGGAAATCATAGTTCACCATTTGGAACAGAAAATTCAGAATACATTGTTGCTGGAACTAGATTCAGTGTACCTCCAGATAATGTTAATGGTGATATTCCAATCAATTCTTATAAACAAAATTTTAAAGGACATATTAGTTTTGTCAGCGTTGCACCTGAGACTGGAGAAATGAAAATTGCATTTCAATTAAAGACACCAGGTGTTAATTTTGACCTTGCAAGATGTGGTAAAGGAAAATCTCATGGCTGGTTCTTTTTCTCATGTTACAATACTGAACAAGCTAGTACTTTATTAGAAGTGAATGCATCACAAAGAGATAAAGATTTCATCATGGCAGTAAATTGGAAAAAAGCAGAAGAATACATTAAAGCAGGTAAAGGCACTAAAACACCAGTAAAGTATGCTCATAATGTATTTAATGAATCTACTCAAACTGCAACTTCGACAATAATGAATGAAGTTTTGGTTTTGGATATTGCTGAATTCAAAGACATTTGTTATTTTATCCCATGTCCAAAATCTCCACATGGTTGTGATGTTGATCCTACAGGAGAATATATAGTTGGAAGTGGTAAACTAGCTGCCTTAATTCCTGTATTTAGTTTTGATAAAATTCAAAAAGCAATTGCTGATAAATCTTTTGACGGTGAATACGATGGTATCAATGTTATAAAATACGAATCTGCATTGTATGGCGAAGTTAAAAAACCTGGTTTAGGTCCTTTACATACTGAATTTGATGACAAAGGCAATGCATACACTTCCTTTTTTGTGTCTTCTGAAATAGTGAAATGGAACATTAAAGAATTAAAAGTTATTGATAGAGCACCAACATATTATTCCGTTGGACATTTATGTGTTGTAGGTGGAAATACAGTAAAACCTTGGGGAAAATACTTGATTGCATATAATAAAATTACTAAAGACAGATACCTACCTACTGGTCCAGAACTTACTCAAAGTGCTCAATTATTTGATATTAGTGGTGAAAAAATGCAAATGATATTGGATTTTCCAACCATTGGAGAGCCACATTATGCACAAGCAGCACCTGCTGATTTAATTAAAAATAATGGACAATTGAAAATATATAAAATTGAAGAAAATAAACATCCTTATAAAACGATTAGTGAAAAAGAATCAAAAGTAGTTAGAGAAGGAAATAAAGTTCATGTTTACATGACTTCAATAAGGTCACATTTTGCGCCAGATAATATTGAAGGTGTAAAATTGGGCGATGAAGTATTTTTTCATGTTACTAATTTAGAACAAGACTGGGATGTTCCTCATGGTTTCGCTGTAAAAGGTGCAAATAATGCAGAATTGCTAATCATGCCAGGTGAAACTTGTACACTAAAATGGGTTCCTGATAGGGTTGGAATTTTCCCTATGTACTGTACTGATTTTTGTAGTGCACTCCATCAAGAAATGCAAGGGTATATAAGAGTTTCTTCCCCTGGAAGTAATAATCCAATAACTTTCAGCTTAGGTAAACCTGTCCCTGCAAATTAAATAATATTTTTGTTTGAATTTTTTAAAAGGGGCAAATTAGTTAAACACTTTGCTCCTTTTTTTAATAAATTATATATGAAAAATAAAGTATCAAATTTGACTAGAATCTTGTTTCTAATTTCATCAGTTTTATTAATAATTTCGCTGTTTTATCCAATTTGGAGAATAGAACTTGATGCACCGCAATATCCTGAAGGTTTAATGTTGCAAATACATGCCAACAAATTAGGTGGGCAAGTAGAAATTGTAAATGGTTTGAATCATTATATTGGAATGCAAACATTGCATGCTGAAAATTTTATAGAATTTACTGTTTTACCTTATATAATTTCAACTTTTGCCTTGTTATTTTTTATAACTGCAATTTTAGGAAGGAAAAAACTTGTAGTGATTTCTTTATTTGCTTTTATTGCATTTGGCATCATAGCCATGGTAGATTTTTGGAGATGGGAATATAATTATGGACACAATCTTGATCCAAAGGCTGCAATAGTTGTACCTGGGATGAGTTATCAACCTCCTTTAATTGGATTTAAACAATTATTGAATTTTGGAGCATATTCAATTCCTGATATAGGAGGTTGGCTTTTTATTCTTGGAGGAGTATTCATATTAATAGCTTATCTGATTGAAATTAAATTTTTTAGTAAGCTGAAAATGAAAAAGAAATTAGTCTCACTTTTTTTTGTTTTACTCTTTTTTTTAAGTTCTTGTAATAATAAATTAGCACAACCAATTAAGCTCAATTATGATAAATGTAATTATTGTGAGATGAGTATTTCAGATGGTAGATTTGGTGCAGAGATTATTACTGACAAAGGTAGAGCATATAAATTTGATGATATAAAATGCCTATTTGAATACATAAAAGAAAATAATAAAATGGTGTCCTCTTGGTACGTAAATCATTATCTAGATAAAAATGTATTAATTGATGCTGAAAAAGCCTTTTACATCAAAAATGAGACATTAAAAAGTCCTATGGGAGGTAATATTGCTGCCTTTAAGTCCCTAAATGAAGCTAGTATTATGGCAGAAAAATTCAATGAAAAAGTTTTAAATTGGAGCCAAATTAAAAACTAATGAATAAATTAATTAGTTGTTTTATAGTATTAATTTTTTTTTATCAAACTTTGTTGTCTAAAACAATTAAAGTAAGTAAAAATGAAAAAATCAATAAAATTAAATCAGCTTTATTGGATGCAAAGCATGGGGATACCGTGTTAGTAGATGGAGGATATTATAATGAAGGGAACATAGTTATAGATAAATCAATTTCGTTGATTGGGATAAATCTTCCTACAATTGATGGGGATAAGAAATTTGAAGTACTTTCAATTAGGTCTAATAATGTGCAAATAAAAGGATTTAGAATTCAACATTCAGGATACGCTAGTTTGGATGACCCTGGAGGTATTAAAGTATATGAGTCTTCAAATGTTATTATTCAAAACAATATCTTGTATGATAATTTTTTTGGGATTTATATTCAATACAGTAAAAATGTATTAATTAAAGATAATAAAATTGAAGCTTTTGGAAAACAAGAACAAGAAATTGGAAATGGTATTCATTGTTGGAAAAGTGATAGCTTACAAATTATCGGAAATGTTCTGTTAGGAAATAGAGATGGTATATATTTTGAATTTGTCACTAATTCTGTCATTTGGAGAAATATTTCAAAGAATAATATTCGATACGGTTTGCATTTTATGTTTTCTAATGATGATTCCTATTTTACTAATCTTTTTAAAAATAATGGAGCAGGAGTTGCAGTGATGTTTACTAAGCGTGTAGTTATGATGAATAATGTTTTTGAAGAAAATTGGGGTGATGCATCATATGGATTGTTATTGAAAGAGATTTCAGATTGTTATTTATTTGGGAATAAGTTCAATAAAAATACTTCTGCAATTTTTATGGATGGAACAAATAGAATTGTTGTTGAAAAAAATTCATTTAAATCAAATGGCTGGGGAATTAAAATTCAAGCTAATTGCATGGATAATTCTATCGTTAAAAATAATTTTATTTCTAACACATTTGATGTTGCAACTAATGGCACATTAACTCTTAATGAATTTAAACAAAATTATTGGGATAAATATGATGGTTATGATTTAAACAAAGATCAAATTGGAGATGTTCCTTTTCATCCTCTAAGTATCTATTCTGTGGTAGTAGAAAAAAATCCTCCAGCCATGATTTTATTTAGAAGTTTTATGGTTAATCTGTTAGATAAATCAGAAAAGATGATACCTAGTTTAACACCTGAAAATTTTGTAGATTTAAAACCAAAAATGTCAAAAAATTTTGAATGATTGTATTTGAAAATGTAACTAAACAATTTAACAAGTTAAAAGTACTTAATTCAGTAAATTTAAAACTTGAAAAAGGAGAGTGTATAGCTTTGATTGGACCAAATGGATGTGGAAAAACAACCATCATTAAAAGTCTTTTAGGCATGGTAATTCCTTCATCAGGGAATATTTTTTTTAATGATATGTCAATATTAAAGAACATTGTTTATCGAGAAAAAATAGGATACATGCCACAAATAGGAAGGTATCCAGAAAACATGACAATTGGTCAAGTTTTTAACATGGTTAAAGAAATAAGACAATACAAAGGAAAATTAGATGAAGAGTTGTTTTTTCAATTCGAATTAGATAAAATTTTAAATAAAAAAATGAGAACTTTAAGTGGTGGTACTACTCAAAAAGTTAGCGCCTCATTAACTTTTTTATTTAATCCTGAAGTGTTGATATTAGACGAACCAACTGCTGGATTAGACCCTCTTGCTTCTGAACTACTGAAAAATAAAATATTATCAGAAAAACAGAGAGGAAAATTAATTTTAATTACTTCCCATTTGTTAAGTGAACTTGATGGTTTAGTTAGCCAAATTATCTTTATGCATGAAGGTAATATATTATTTAAAAAGTCATTATTTGACTTAAAATTAGAAACGAAATTAGATAAATTATCTGATTCAATAGTGTATCTTTTAAAAAAAAATAAAATTTGAATAAACTTATAAAATTTGTCATTATAGACATAATAAAAAATAGAATTGTATTGTTTTATACCCTCGTTTTATTGCTTTTTACTTTTAGTGTATTTGGGTTGGAAGATAATGAATCTAAGGGGGTTTTAACTCTATTAAATGTGATTTTAATTATAGTGCCATTGTTTTCAATTTTGTTTTCTACAATATATATTTATAATAGCAGTGAATTTGTAGAATTATTAGTTAGCCATCCTATAAAAAGGAAGAATATTTGGAATAGTTTGTTTTTAGGACTATCTTTTAGTTTAGTATTAGCATTTATTTTAGGGGCAGGTATTCCTATATTGTATTTTGTTGATTTAGAAAAATCATTGATGATGGTTACAACAGGTTTGTTAATTACAATAATTTATACTTCTATGGCATTGTTGTGCTCAATACTTACAAGAGATAAAGCAAAAGGAATTGGTTTATCTATTCTTTTATGGTTGTATTTTTCACTTTTATACGATGGTTTGGTATTGTTTTTAATGTTTCAATTTTCTGATTATCCAATTGAAACTTCTGTTGTTGTAATTTCAGCTTTAAATCCAATTGATTTAGCAAGAATTTTAATACTTTTAAAACTCGAAGTATCTGCTATGATGGGATATACAGGAGCAATTTTTAATAATTTTTTTGGAACTTTTATGGGTTTAATCATTTCATTTTCAATTTTAGTATTATGGATTTTTATCCCGTATTTCATATCTCTTAAAAAATTCATTAAAAAAGATTTATAATTGACTTCAATGATAAAAAAAAGCAGAGTTTCAATAGTCTCTGCTTTAAATATAAATTAAAGAATAAAAATTATTTTGGCAATAAAACATCTCCAATTACGTGAATAATTCCATTGGATGTAGGAATGCTAGCTGTAATTTCAGAACCATTTACAAATGTTTTATCTCCTTGTTTTGTGATTTTCACCTTGCCACCAAACACCATATCAAACTCTTGCCCATCGTTCATGTAATCTGTTTTTAGCACCCCAACGTATGTATGATAGCCAAGTATATTTTGTAAATCTGGTTTCTTTTCAGGAGCCAATAAACCTTCAACAGTTCCTTTAGGTAATTTGTCGAACGCAGAATTTGTTGGAGCAAATACTGTAAAAGGGCCTGTGTTGCTAAGGGCATCAACTAATTCCGCAGCCTTTACTGCTGTAACTAATGTGGAATGATCTTTACTACTAATAGCTACTTGTAATATGTTGGGGTTAGATATATCATCTTTAACTCCAGACTGACCAACAGCATTTTCGTTTTCTGTAGTGTTGTTTTCAGTACTGCTAGGTTCATTATTTTGACTGTTATTACAAGCCATAATTAATGTTATAGCAAAAGCATGGGTTAAAATTTTATAGTTCATATCTTTTTATATTAGTACTACAAACTTAGAAACTATAAAA
>CAYVDH010000074.1:0-16585 GCA_964450355.1 uncultured Flavobacteriaceae bacterium | reverse complement strand
TTTGTTCGATGTATTTTTCAAAGTCTATGCATGCAAGTTGGTTTTGCTCAATAAAAAGCAACAGCATTTTTCTAATAAAATTAGAGTTACCCCTGCTCATATCTATGAGTTTATCTAGGTTGTAAAGGGTTGGTTTTATTTCTTTTTTTTCTTGAGTCCATTTGGCTATTTTATTAATGAGGTCATTTTCTTCAAATGGCTTTGATAGGTAATCATTCATGCCAGAGTTTAAACATTTATCTCTTTCATCGTTGTTGGCATTTGCAGTTAAAGCTATGATTGGGATATTAAGGTTTAATTTTTTTCGAATCCAAGAAGTGGTTTCAATTCCGTCCATTTCTGGCATTTGTATGTCCATCAATATCAAATCAAAATCATTGTTTTCTAATAACTTTATAGCTTCTTTACCATGAACAGCCTCTGAAATAGTTATTCCGAAATTAAACAAGGTGGTACTAACTACCAAGCGGTTTAATTCATTGTCTTCTACAAGTAATATTTTTTTATTTTTTAGTGATTCACTATCTATTTTAATGGTTTCTTTGATATGAACATCAGTTATATGCCCCTTGGTGAAAGTAAGTTCAATAGTAAAAGTTGTTCCTTGGTTTTTCTTACTTTGTACATGGATTTTTCCACCCATTAAATCTATCAATTGCTTAGTAATTGCCATACCTAATCCTGTGCCACCAAATTTTCTACTTACGGATTTGTCCTCTTGAGTGAAGCTAGTAAATAGAGTATTTATAAAATGGTCATCAATGCCTAAACCTTGGTCAGATACTGTTATTTCTAGTGTTTGAGTAATGTTGCTGGAAGAAATGAGTTTACAATTTAATTCAATTTTGCCTTTATCAGAAAATTTAATAGCATTGCTTAATAAATTTAAGATGATTTGATTTAGTCTAAGAGGATCGCCAATCAATACTGGATTTATTTCTTTGTCAAAATTTGAATAGATAATTAGACCTTTTTCTTGAGCTTTGTATTGCATTACTGCAATGGTTCTTTGAATGTTTTCAGCAAAATTAAAACCAATGTTTTCTATGTTGAGTTTGCCTGCTTCAATTTTAGAAAAATCTAAAATGTCATTTAAGATATTAAGTAAGTGTTCGCCAGCATTGTTGATGGTTTCTATGTAGGAACTTTGAGTTGCATTTAGATTGGATTTAGCCAATTGTTTACCAATGCCCAAAATTGCATTTAACGGAGTTCGTATTTCATGGCTCATGTTGGCTAAAAAACTTTGTTTTGCATAGGCAGAAGATTCAGCTAATTCCCTTGCTTCATGTAGTTCTTTTTCTATTCTTTTTTGTTCAGTGATATCTAGGTGAATACCTATCGAGCCAACTAATTCGCCATTGTCATTATACCTAGGGGCGCCACTTACTAACCACCATCTACCTTCACCTCTTTTATTTTTAGCAAATACCTCATAAGCATCTGAAACACCTTCTGCTCTTAAGCTTAATTTACTACTTACAACATTTTTATCTTCGCTTTTAACTAATAAAGAAGATGCATTTTTGCCAATTAATTCATCATAGGAATAGCCACTCATTTCACAAAAACTCTGATTAGAAAAAAGTATCCGCTCATTATTATCTACCTCAATTAATCCTAGATTCATGTTAGCAATTATATTTCGGTATTTTTCTTCGCTTTGCTTTAATATTTGTTCTGATTTTTTCCTTTCAGATATATCTCTAATAAAGGAACAAAAAAATGTACCATTGGTGTCTTGTATTGGCACTATGGAAAGTTCAATTGCAATTTCTTCATTAGCTTTATTAATTGCAGGAAGTTCCATTATTTTATTCAAAACAGGACCTTCACCTTTTTCAAAATATTGTGCTATACCTTTTTGGTGAGCAGCTTTATAATTATTGGGGATAATGGTTTCCGAAAGTAATTTGTTTATCACTTCAATTTGTTTCCATCCAAATATTTTTTCAGCCATAGGATTCCAATAGGTAATTCTACCTTCCTTATTAATCATAATAATGGCATCTAAAGCTGCATTTAGAATTAATCGATTGGTTAATTCGCTTTTTGCAATTTTGTCTTGAGCTTTCTTTTGTACCGTTATATCTGTATAGGTCCATAGCTGTCCTTGATATATTTTTTCTATAAAAATTGGTATATAACTGCGTTCAAATACCCTTCCATCCTCTAGTTCTAAAATTTCATTGTTTACTAATTTTTTTGATTCCAGTATGTAGTTTATTCTTTTTACAAAACCATTAGGGTCTTTAAATAAAGACTTGGTTTGTTCTGCACTATTTGTACAATCTATTCCAATTAATTGATCTGGACTATTCGGAATACCAAACATATCGCAAAACATTTGATTTGTGTAAGCAATTTGCCTGTTTTCATTTTCCAACAATATGCCACTTTGCATGTTTGAAATAAGCGATTGAAATACTTTTTCAGCGTTTTTTCTTTTACTTATTTGTTGGTTTAAATACCTAGTGATTATTAAAATATCATCACTGTTATTCTTAGTATCTTCACCTGTAATTGCTCCTATAGATTCTTTTAGATATTCAACTGATTTTTTCTTTAATTCTATTTCCTCTAATAATTGATTATTTATTTCTGTGTATTCTTCTTCACTTATTCTAAAAGCTCTTTCAGAAAGTTCTCTGTCGCGCTCAAAAGCATTATATGAATTATTGATAGCCGTTATGAAATTAGTAAAATTTTCGTTTCCAATAATTTCATTTGGTAAAAATTTATTAATTTGCTTTTCGAGTAGTTTATTATAATTCATAAAATGAAGTAATTGTCATAGTTTGATTGTGCAACTGACATGATCCACCTTCATTAAAGGGAGAAATTTCACCATAGGAATAAAATCCACTTAGTAGTGTATTGTTTTTGAACAATTCATTTACTGATTCCACCTCTTCATCAATTCGTGACCCCAAAGCTAGTTTTCTTCCAACACAGCTAATAAGCAAAGCAAACTGCGGATTTTGATTTTGTTTTACTAAAGTGTTTTGAGCAGCATTTGAAGCAGCAGTTGAAATTTTATCAAAGTTTGCTTTCATAAATCTAACTTTAGAGCCAATTGGAATATCTCCGGCAAATGTCATGCTGTTTTTATTGTTATCAATAGACAATATTGTTCTAACCACAGGTTGATTTTTTCCTGGAATAATTACAGATAAAGGAAACAGTAAGGCTGAACCTGGCAAGTCTTTCGCATCTGGGCCAAGATATTTGGTGTACAATTCCAACGCATTTTTATAATCAATTTCAAAAAGCACATTTCCTTCCGAAAGTGTTACCAATCTTTCAGGTCCAAATGTATCCCAACCTCCCTGAGAGCCATGAGAAACAATTAAATTATCACCATAAAAACCTATTGCTGCAATTTTTCCTGTACTTGGTTGTTCATTCAGTCCTACAAGTGTTGAAACAAAATTAGCATCATCGCCTGCTAATCCACCAGTTACAAGTACTTTATCATTTGTAGCATCATTTAATCCTTTCACTAATTCACTTCCATTCACCACGCTACCATCCGAGATAACCAAAATGTAAGTAAGGTCATTTTGAGGTAACAAGTTAATTAAAGATTTTGCGGCTTCATAACTGTTTTCATAATCGGCTATATTGATTTGAGAGGTCTTAAATTTTGTTTTTTCAAATTGTAATGCAGTAACTACCATAGTGTCATCACTTACAGAATCTTGATAAATTTCGCCTGCGGTACTACACATTAATATTTCAGCATTTCTAAATTTTTGATTAATACTATGATAAATATCGTTTTGTGACAATATTTTCTTATTGCCAAAACATAAAACCAAATTGGCTTCTAAATCGTCATTTAGGATATTTTTTGAATACTTTGTCCAGGTATTAAAAGCATATTTATATAAGGATGTCTTCATGTTTTTATATTATTATTTCTTTCTCTTGAATCATTTTATAAATTGTACTTTTTCCAATATCTAATGTTTGTGAAACAAGTAGTACATCGTTGTTATTTTTCTTTAAAAAATACTTTATTATGTCACAATTGTATTGTCTTAATGTTCTTTTCTCTACTATAAATAAATTGTCATCCGAAATAGAAGTATAGGTAATGTCATCTTCTTGTATTTCTTTGCCATTGCACATTACAGCAGCTAAATCTATTATCGATTTAAGTTCCCTTACATTGCCAGGAAAAGAATACCTCATTAATTTATCTTTAGCATCATTAGAAATAGTTATGTTTTTTAGCTTATTGTCTTTAACAAATTCGTCTAAAAAATTTTTGGCCAAAATTATTTTAAACTAGCACAAGGAACAAATAATACTTTAATATTTGAATCTACCGATTTATTATTGCCCGAAACGCAATATACTTTTACTATTAAAGCTAGCTTAAATGAAGCCAAAACTGAAAATGGCATTTATACTCCTATTATTGAAAATGGTAAAAAGCTAGAAGAAATTCACACCTATACTTTTATTACGAATAAAGGTTTAAAAACTATCCCTTCTCAATTATTGGTAAATTCTTATCCTTTGCATAGCCATTCCAGTTTTATAGATAATAATAGTAATAGTAGTTTCTTCTTTGAGTTTAATAAGGTTTTAAACTCCTCTTATTTTGATGTACCTAACAATTCTAATGCAAAAATATATGCTGTATTAATGAAAGGTGATGAAGCAATAGACAATAAATTAATTCGATTCAAAAATACAAAATGGGAATTTGATAAATTTAATTTGGCACTAAACTCTGAATACAGAATTGAGTTTATTATAAAATCTGCTCAAAATAGTGGCTCTGGAAAATCAACAACTCAAGTAGTGAATAATCAATTTGGGGGAATATATAAAATGCAAAAAGGAATGTTATCTGGAATTTCACGTGCTGTTCAAGGACTTACTGTTTCTTATATTCATTTTACAACTAGTGCTTATAAAACATTGGAAGAGAAAATTGCCAACCTAACTCTTAATGAAATAAAAGTTGGTAGTGGTGGAAACTTAATTTTATTATCTAGAGCAAATTCTAAAGAAACCAATGCACGCTTTATCAATAGTTTACCACTGAAATGCCCAATTAATTCAATTAATTTTTATGGTGAAAAATTTATTAGTCCAGATTACGAAGAATATACCAGTAGTTCCATATTTAAAAATAATGTAAGAACTATCATACCTCCTTTGTTTGATAATTTAAATACGTTTGATTATGAAAGAACTAAAACTTTTCTTTCTGAAATTTCGGGAATATCAGATGTTAAAATAGATTTCAAAGGATATGTAATTTGCCGAGGAGCGAATGCAAATAATGCCTATATTGTAAATTGTCCATCAAAAAATAGCTATGGTGAAGAAATAAAAATTCCTTATACACCTCCATTGTTTAATTTTGGGATTAATAAAAGTCTAGGAGGTTTTTTTAATAGAAGTGGAGAATTTGTAATTCCCATAACATTTCAAATAAATAATATTATGTATGAATGTCCAATAAATGTGCGCCCTGCAATAGAAAATCCTGTTCAAGTAATAATTGATGCAAGAGTAAATCCAGCTGGTTATAAAGGTGCAAACAACGCTCAAAATTGGAATTCGTTTAATGCAGGAATAGCTAGCTTTGGAAGAGGTGTGAATAAAAATTTAGTAAAAGGAGTAGCAGGAAAATCTTTTAGATAATGAAATACACAATGAAAATAAAATACATAGTTATAAGTACTTTAGCGTTATTAATTACTTCTAATTTAATTGCCCAAAATAATAAAACTGCTGTTAATACAGTATTAAAAGGTACATATAATATTAAAGCAAATAAAATTGGTTTAAGATGGAATATCAGTGATTATTCAAAATTAGAATATCTGATGACTACAGGCGTTGTGATAGATAAACTAACACTTGATGCTAAAGAAAAAGTGACCAAAGATTGGCAAAGAATAACCCCTAATTCCATTAAAGCACTTAGCAAACAAGAATTAGAAACAGGAGCAAAAAATAAAGATACAGGTATGGCGGTGCTTCACAAATGTTTGTATGAAAATAAAAATTACCCTGGATCTAATTTTTTAGAAAGTGTACAAAACCAAGATATGGCAGCACAAAATCAATATTTTATTATTTCGCTGTATGCCGCTATGAAAAATTCTACAGCAATAGCTGCAGGACTTGGCTATGATGATAATTTTACAGTTGATAGTAATAAATCTTATGTTTACAGAATATCTATGGCAAATGGCGATAAAAGTATTGCAGCAGCATTTGTGTATGTATATGGAAAAACATTAAATGATAAGTATGCAATAAGTTCGCTTAATGCTATAGGGAATGATGGCAGTATTACCCTAAGTTGGAATGCTCAAGATATGAACTATAATGGCTATTGGATTGAAAAGTCAACCGATAAAATTAATTTTACTAGAATTAATAAAGTATTGTATGTGCCAACAATTGATACCAATTCTTTTTATCATTTTTATAGCGATAGTGTAGGGAATTATAAAACATACTATTATCGTGTAGCAGCTCTTAATAGTTTTGGAGAATACACTTATTCTAATACATCAGAGGGGACTATGGCTAGAGACATAACACCGCCTAATCAGCCATTTTTAAAAGCAGAGTTAAAAGGTGAAAACATAGAACTGAAATGGACACCTTCAGAAAGCTATGATATTAAAGGATATTATATACTGAAAAGCAAAAAGTCTGAGTCAACTGATAGCCTTTTAAGTACAGAAATGTTTAAAGCTAAAACAACGGAATACAAATTTAAAAAACCAAATAATTTTAAACGCAGTTACTACCGAATTCTTGCCATCGATACAGCAGGTAATTATAGTTTAAGCAATAGTGCTTATGTATTTGTGTCAGATCAAGTGCCACCAAAAGAGCCTTGGGGATTAGAAGGGACAATTGATACAAATGGTTTAGTAAACTTAAATTGGGCAGTAGATACCACAGATGAAATTATTGGCTATAAAGTATTTTTTGCCAATCAAGAAGACCATGTATTTACCGCTATTTCAAATATAATTGAAAGAGATAATTACATAGATACCGCTCAGTTAAAAACACTCACTGAATTTATTTTTTATAAAATTGTGGCTGTTGACCAAAACTACAATCACAGTAAATTTAGCAAGCCATTAAAACTAAAACGACCAGATAAAATAGCTCCACCAGAACCCGTAATTTTAAATTATCAAGTGAATCAAAATAAGGTTTCATTTAATTGGACGGCTGTAAAAGTTGAAGATTTAAAAAAATATTGTGTTTTTAAAAGAAAAGCAGGTGAAACTAATTGGGTAAAGGTTAAAGAAACTTTTGAAACCAGCTTTACCGACTCTAATTTAATAGAATTAACAGAATATGAATACACAGTAGTGGCAGAAGATAACTCTAATTTGTTTTCAACAAAAGCATTCCCACTAGCTATAAAAACAGGTAGGATATTAAAATCAGAGTCAATAAAATTACGTGTTATAGAAAAGCAAGAAGGAGATAAAAAAGCAAATTATTTAACATGGAGCAAATCAAAATATGAGGTAAAAAGAGTATTGATTTATACTGAAAAAAATGGTGATTTAATTAATACAAATTCAGTTAATGGAAATATCAATGAATGGAAAATTGAAGATAATAAAGGTAAGTTTGGAATCCGATTCTTGTATTTAGATGGAACAGAAAGTGAAATTTTTGAATTTTAAATTTATAAGTATAATTACACTAAACCCATTTCTGTAACAAACCGAATTAAAGCGGCTGAATTGTTTAGATTGAGTTTTTGAAGTATGTTGTGTCTATGTGTTTTGACTGTCAAAGGGCTGATAAATAACTTTTCAGCAATTTCCTTGTTTTGCATCCCTTGAGCCACCATTTTTACAATTTCTTTTTCTCTATCCGATAAATTATTGTAGGTTTTGCTTAAATCATTCTCCAAAAATCTCTCAGTAGAATTTGAAGCAATTCGTTGAATGTCTTTTGTAAATTCGGTACTAACATAGGTTTCTTGATTTAAAACAGTTAAAATGGCTTGTCTTAATTCATTTAAATCGCAACTTTTTGGCAAGTATCCCTTTGCACCTAACTCTAATGTTTTACTAATTACTATGGGGTCAATAACAGAAGACATAATTATGCAATTAACGCCAATATTCTTTTCTTTAATTTCTGATAGTACTTCAAAACCATTAATTTTAGGCATGTGTAAGTCAAGAAATAACAATTGAATAGATTTGTCTTTTTGCAACATGGCAATGCCATCATTGCCATTAGGACATATTAAGACCTCGCCAATCATATCAAAACTACCCAATAACATTTGCATGGCATTTGTGAAAATAACATGGTCATCTATGATTAAACAATTTACTTTTTTCATGAAGGTATGCAAATTTAATATTTTTCTAAAAATTACACCCTAGGGTGTATGAAATACTATTTTAAGAGCCTCCATTTTTGTACCATGAAAAATAATATAACCATGCAAATCTTATTTAAAATTCAAAAATCATTAAAACTGCACCTGTTGTTGTGTATAGGTATATTTCCATTTTATGGCAAAAGTGCCATCATTACAGTTGATAATACCACAGGAGTAAAAGCTAATTATACCACTATTAGTGCAGCTATAACGGCCGCCAATGCTGGCGATACCATCATTGTTATGCCTACTGATAAACATTACGCAGAAAATATTAACATTACTAAAAAGTTATACATTTATTCAAGAGGACATACCAGCAAATTTGAAAGCAGTAAAAGTGCTACGATTGATGGTTCTATTAATTTTAATACAGGGTCTGATTATACTATTTTTAGTGGATTTTATATAAATGTTCCAGCGTATGTAGGACAAATAACATTTACAGGGAATTACATTAACTTTATTAATAATTATGCTTCACGCATGAATGTTTATTATGGAGACTTTTTTATTTATATTAGAGGAAGTTCTTGTATAATACAAGGCAATGTATTAAAAACAGATTTTACTAATTTTTATTTTGAAAGTGGTGGTGCATACCCTTCAAATAATCAAATATTAAATAATTTAATTATTCAATCTGGTGGTAGCCCAGTAGCAGTAAATGGTTATAGTTCCAATATTTTTAACCACAACGTAATGGTAGAAACTCAAACCACTAGTGGTAAAGGTATTAATTTTTTTAGTAATTCTTATGTCAAAGTTTACAACAATATTTTATGGAGTAAAGCCAGTGGTAGAACTAGTTTTGATACTGGAAGCATTTATACTAATTTTAGAAACAATTTAACCTATAGCGCCAATAGCTCAGTGCGTAACTTACCAGGTGCTGGAAACATAAACGATACCATGCCTGAGTTTGAAACAAGTTTTTCTAGTAGTAATCCGCCAGATTTTAATGTAAATAATAATTTTAGATTAAAAGCAGGTAAACTAGGCAAGAATGCATCTACAGACAGCACAGATATTGGACTGTTTGGAGGCGATTTTAATTTTTCAATGGAGGGCAATACACCAGGTTGTGGAGTGTTTGATGATTTCTTTGTTGTAAACCCTGTGGTTAGAAAAAAATCGAATCTTAAAGTGAAAATTGTGGTTAGAAAACCAGAGCAATAATCGCAAATATTTACTTTCTTATACCCATTTAATAAATACTACAAAATGAATTTGATTTATAAAAAAGCAATTTTTATTTTAATTTGTCTATTGTCAAATCAATTGTTTGCCTTTTACATTCCACCTTCTATTGTTAATAGAACCTATGTAGTAGATAATAACTATGGTGTATATTGTAAATATAGAACTGTTTCCTCCGCTATTTCTGCTGCATCAGATGGAGATACTATTTATATTATGCCTTCGCAAACTCCCTATGATGGATTTACTGTAAATAAAAGATTGTATATTTATTCTCAAAAAAATATAAGTAGCAATGGTTCTCAAGCTATAATTAGTTTAAGTAGTATTGTAATTAGTAATAGGGCAAGTGTTTTAGAAGGATTGCAAATCACCTCAAATTTTATCACAATCAATGGCAATAGTACAACTATAAATAATTGTTACATTTCAAGTCATTTAATTTTAAACAGTGATTCAAATAAACTTATTGGAAACAATTTTAATTTTTCAAAAAATGAGTACTTACTTTTTTATGCAACCTCTAACTTTAATAAAATTGCAAATAATCACATCGAAAAATTTCAATTTACAGCGTTATCTGGCACTATCTATCCATTTGTAGATGGTGCAGATTCAAGCAATCAAATTTTAAATAACATTTTTCTAGAAAGAGAAAATGGCAATAAATATGCTCCAAAGTATGGCTTTGTGTTTTTTAAAAATTCAAGTGCTATTATCGAAAACAATATTTTTTGGAGTGAAATTGATGACAGGGCTGCTTTTGACACTTTAGCGTATAATTGTAAATACAATAAAAATATAACTTACAGTAGGTTTAATTCTCCTACCAATTTACAAGATACAGGAAATTTTAACGATACTTTTGTTAGTTTTAAATTTCACGATAATTATTCGCATACCATTCCTTTTTATTTCAATGATCCTGATAATTTTGCTTTAAAAAACAGTTCGATAGGCAAAAATTCAGGAACTGATAGCAAAGATATTGGTGTATCAGGTGGAATAGACCTTTATCGAGCTCATGGACAAAAAAACAACAGCATTACAGTAGAAAATATTAAAGTTCCCAGTAAAGTAATCAATAAAGATACTTTAAAACTACAATTAAAATTAAATACTCAAAAAGACACCTTTGCTTGCAATAATTTTAATTTGTATTGTGCAACAATAGATAGTGTTTTTTACAGTTTTGATACCACTTTTCAACTACATGAGGGCAATCAAAAACTATTGTTTGTTGGGGATAAATCATTAATTGATACTACTTTGTATTTATCATTGGATTCAATGAGCCTAACTGCACATACTTTAATTATAAGTATGAGAAGTACTTCAGGAGTATGGTCGTATCATACGTCTGAATTATTTAATGTAAAGCCCGATGCAAATTTTTATAATTTTTCTAATGTTGAATATGCTTTTGAAACAGATAGTAATTCATGGAATCAAGTTTCATTTACACCAAATGATACAGTAGATATGTTTTTTGAAGTCAATATTGATAATTTACCCACTGGAGCACATAGTCTTTTAGTAAGAACTAAATTAAGTAATGGCTTATATAGCACTTGGCAAATGCACCCATTTTATATCAAAGGCGATTCATTAGGCGATATTGAAAAACTAGAATACACATTTGATAAAGACACAGCAAGAGACAAATGGACTCAAATAGCCATTTCTCCATCAGATTCAATAGATATTTTATCTCAAATCAATATAGATCATTTAACACTTGGTCATCATACCTTGTTGGTAAGAACTTATATTGGCGGCAATTTATATAGTCCTTGGCAAATGCACCCATTTTTTATCAAAGGCGATTCATTAGGCGATATTGAAAAACTAGAATACACATTTGATAAAGACACAGCAAGAGACAAATGGACTCAAATAGCCATATCTCCATCAGATTCAATAGATATTTTATCTCAAATCAATATAGATCATTTATCACTTGGTCATCATGCCTTGTTGGTAAGAACTTATATAGGCAGTAATTTATACAGTCCTTGGCAAATGCACCCATTTTATATCAAAGGTGATTCATTAGGTGATATAGAAAAACTAGAATACACATTTGATAAAGACACAGCAAAAGAAAAATGGACTCAAATAGCCATATCTCCATCAGATTCAATAGATATTTTATCTCAAATTAATATAGATCATTTAACACTTGGTCATCATGCCTTGTTGGTAAGAACTTATATAGGCGGCAATTTGTATAGCCCTTGGCAAATGCACCCATTTTTCATCCATGATTCAATTAATAGTAATAAATTAATCTCATACACATATTCAATTGATTCTTCTCTACACAATTTGCCTTATACTTTCAAAAAAACAATTTCACCTACAGATTCAATAAATACAACATTTATTCATGCATTAGATTCTAATATAAGTTTAGGCGTCCACTATGTTCATGTATGGGCACAACAGTCTAATACCCACAATACAACTTGGCATATCGATACTTTTGAAGTAATAGATTGTCCGATGTTAGACACTGCTGATTTTACTATTAATAATAATTTATGCCTAGGCAATCAAATCAAATTTAAGCAAGACATTACAAAATTTGGAATTTGGGGTAAAGATTCTTTCAACTATAAATGGCATGTAGATAATAGTTTAAAAGGAACAAGTGACAGTTTATTACACACCTTTAATTCTGCAGATACCTTTAAAATAAAATTAAGTTTTACAAAAAAAACAAATACTAAATGCAAAGGTGAATTTACAAAATCAATCATTATACACCCTTCAAGTAAAGATACTGTAAGGCAATCCATTTGTGGTTCTGATAGTGTTTTAGTACATGGATTATACAGAAAAACATCTGGAACTTATACCTACAATGGAACTAATCAATATGGATGCGATAGTATTTCTACTTTTATTTTAACTACACATCCAGTGTACACATTCAGAGATACTTTTACTTTGTGTAATGGCGATTCTATATTAAAGCATACAAAAACATTTAAAACAGCTGGAACTTATACAACCAACTTTACCACCAATAAAGGTTGCGACAGTACATGGATAACCAAAATCAATGTAAATCCTGTGTACACATTCATAGATACTTTTACTTTGTGCAATGGCGATTCTGTATTAAAGCATACTAAAACATTTAAAACAGCAGGAACATACACTACCAAATTCACAACAATAAAAGGATGCGACAGCACTTGGATTACCAAAATCAATGTGAATCCAGTGTACACATTCAGAGATACTTTTACTTTGTGTAATGGTGATTCTGTATTAAAGCATACTAAAACCTTTAAAACAGCAGGAACTTACACTACTAAATTCACAACAATAAAAGGATGTGATAGCACTTGGATAACTAAAATCAATGTGAATCCAGTGTACACATTCAGAGATACTTTTACTTTTTGCAATGGCGATTCAGTAATAATACACAATAAAACTTTTAAAACAGCAGGAACTTACACTACTAAATTCACAACAATAAAAGGATGCGACAGTACATGGATTACTAAAATCAATGTAAATCCTGTTTATACTTTCAGAGATACTTTTACATTATGTAATGGCGATTCTGCATTAAAGCATACTAAAACATTTAAAACAGCAGGAACTTATACTACTAAATTCACAACAATAAAAGGTTGTGATAGTACATGGATAACCAAAATCATTGTGAATCCAGTGTACACATTCAGAGATTCTTTTACTTTGTGTAATGGCGATTCTGTATTAAAGCATACAAAAACATTTAAGACAGCAGGAACTTATACAACCAAATTCTTTACTAACAAAGGTTGTGATAGCTCTTGGATAACTAAAATCAATGTGAATCCAGTTTACACATTCAGAGATACCTTTACTTTGTGCAATGGCGATTCTGTATTAAAGCATACAAAAACCTTTAAAACAGCAGGAACTTATACAACCAAATTCTCAACAATAAAAGGATGTGATAGTACATGGATTACCAAAATCAATGTAAATCCTGTTTATACTTTCAGAGATACTTTTACATTTTGTAATGGCGATTCAGTATTAAAGCATACAAAAACCTTTAAAACAGCAGGAACTTATACTATTAAATTCACAACAATAAAAGGATGTGACAGTACATGGATTACCAAAATCATTGTGAATCCTACTTATCATTCTACTACTAACTTAGGACTTTGCTCGGGTGATAGTGTATATTTTCAAGGGTCTTACAAAAAAACAACTGGTGTTTACACAGCAAGTTATGCTACAATTAAAGGATGTGATAGCCTATTTACTCTTAACTTGAATGTAGAAAATAAAATTTTAGTAACACTTAATCCAGTCATTTGTTATGGCGATAGTTTTCTGTCAGGTGGTTACTTTAAAAAACTGAATAAAAGCTATTATGATACATTAATTGCAACTAAAGGTTGTGATAGTATAGTAATAACAAATTTAACCATACGAGCACTTGATAGTACTCATTTATATCAAACTATTTGCGCACAGGATACTCTACAATTCTTTAATCAAAAATTACATCAAACAGGCATTTATTTAAAGGTGTTAAAAAATAAATTTAATTGTGATAGTTTTGTTTATATGAATTTGAATGTCAGACCACTTAATGCTGTTACATTAAATAGGACCATTTGTAATTTAGATAGTGTATTTACAGGTAATTCATGGAAGAAAAATTCAGGAACATATATTGAAACGCTTGTAGATAAGAATGGATGCGATAGTATTGTAACGTCAATTATCAATGTAAATCCAACATACAAATATAGAGATACATTGACTCTATGTCAGGGTAGTAGTATTTCTAAACATGGTCAAATATTTAGTTTAGCAGGTAGTTTTACTTCTCTCTTTAATACCAATAAAGGCTGTGATAGTATCTGGATTACTCAAGTATATGTCAATCCAATTTATTACTTCAAAGACACTTTAGTTTTATGTCAAGGAAATAGCATCACAAAACATGGTCAAACCTTTAGTGCAGCGGGTATTTATACCAATTCCTTTAGTACATCAAAAGGTTGTGATAGTATATGGATTACTAAAATTATTGTCAATCCAATTTATACATTTAGAGACACCTTTACACTTTGTCAAGGCAATAGCATTACCAAACATGGTCAAACATATAGTACTGCAGGGATATTCACTAGTAACTTTAATACTACAAATGGATGTGATAGCATTTGGATAACTAAAATCAATATTAATCCTTCTTATCATTTTGTTAAATATGATACTATTTGTGGAGGAGACAACATTAATTTCTTTGGAGATATTTTAACTCGTTCAGGAAAATATTTAAAAGTATTTAATACCGTAAATGGATGTGATAGCATATATGAAAACAATTTGTTTGTAAGATCAAGGCATCAAGTAATCATTTTAAGTACAGGCTTTAATCAATTAATGACAGATAGTGTTTACAGTACTTATCAATGGTACTTAAATAGAAATATCTTAGCAGGGAAAACAAGTAGAACAATTACAGCCAATCAACAAGGAGTTTATGATGTGAGTGTAACCAATCAACATGGTTGTACTTGGACATCGTGGGACAATTCAACTTCACTCCAAGATTTAACTTATACAAATTTAAAAGTTTATCCTAACCCAGCCAATGAATGGCTTAAAATAGTAAGTGAAAACGATAATTTAATCTTAAAATGTTATGACAATTTGGGCAAACTTATTTTAACAGAAAACATCCATGTTGGTGAAAATAGTGTACAAGTGAATGAATTAAGTGAAGGGGTATATTATATACAAATATCAGGCAATGGGTCATTTTATCAAACTAAAATTGTTATTGTTAAATAGAATAAATTATTTTTGAAGTCTTGTAAATAATAATGAAGTTCGTATTTTTAATACTGATAATTACTTTTAACTTTAATGCTTTTTGCCAAGAAAATGAAAATTTAAAATTGGCTAAGGATAATATTATTAAATGCAAAAGCGATTCCTGTAGAGCTTTTAATTATTTTATTGCAGCAAGAGAATATTCAAAATTAAATCTGACAGTTTCAAATCTTTATTTTGACTCTTGTATTAATTTGTCTAAAAGCAACAAATTTGAGCATTACTTAGCCATGGGCTATATTTATAAAGCTGGAAATTTAAGGAAATTAAAGGATTTTACAAGATCTGAAAATCTATTTTTAGAAGGGAAAAAACTATATGATAATAACTCCAATTTATGGAAAAAGAAAATTGGAAAAGAATACAATTCTGAATATTGGTACATATTAAATGGATTGGGTTCAATTTATTTTCAGAATAATAATTTAATACAAGCAAAAGAATATTTTATAAAATCTACATCTATACTTGAAAAAAATGGACATGAATCAGAGATGGCTTCTTCCTATAATAATTTAGGATTAATAGAAAAAAGAAATGGCAACTTTGATAATGCAATAAAATATTACAATTTGGCATTAAAATATTTTAAACTAAATCCACTTTTTAGCGCCAAGGATTTAATAAAAACACAATCAAACATTGCAAGTATTTATAAAACATTAGGTGAATTTGAAAAAGCAATGTCAATTCATTTTCAAAATCTTAACATAGCAAAAAAACAAACTAAAAATTTAGAAGAATTAATTGATATTAGTATAGATATAAGCAAAGTAAACTATTTAAGAAGTGATTATAATAATGCTTTAAAATACATATTGAGTGCTGAAAAGTATAATAAAGAATACCAATCTGAAGCAAAGACAATTGAAATTGAAAATGAAAAGGGCAATATTTATATAAAACAACATCAATACACTAAAGCTGCCAAATCTCTTTATACGGCTTTAGAGTTATGTTTAAATAATAATTTATTTATTGAACGAGCCCAAGTTTTTCAAAGTTTTTCATCTATTTATTATGGGAAAAAGGATTTTGTTAAAGCACTTTCATTTATTGATTCTTCCATAAAAATCAAAGAAGATAAAAAAAATAAAGATATTGATA